>NZ_JBXEJE010000042.1:0-95050 GCF_056820935.1 Streptomyces sp. Q2
GCGGGAGACCGACGTGGCCTAACGAGTGGTGCACATAACTTCGTACTCGGTGGTGCACTCACACGAGTACCTGGACACCTGGTTCCCCCTGATCCGCGCAGCCTGGGCCTATATCCACGACTTCGCCCCTGACATCATGCGCACAGCCCGTCGTTACGACGAACTCCTCGCCACTGCGAACCCGTCGGCACTCGACATCGACGAACAGCTCGAGGAGTGGCTCGCCGACCCCCAGAATAAGATCCCCCTCCACACCGCGCCCTCGAAAGACCAGGCGCCGTATGTGAACTGGAGCCTGCTGACACTTCTCCTGGGCTATCAGAGGGACAGCCATGGCGTCTTCTCCGCTTCGCGCTGCCAGGCGCAAAGACAACGACGTGCACTGGTCCTGGAGGAAGTGGCCAAGGGGCGGACCACCACTCAGGCGCTGTCCGGAGAACTCGTAGAGACGACGCGGCCGGACGGCAGCACCGGACCCTGGCACCCAGGCATCGGCCCGAGACCGCTGAACGACCTGAAAACCGCCCTGCGCAATGCGGCATTCACACTGGTCGTGGGCCTCTCCATGATGCGCGACTCAGAAATCCACGAGATCTTGAAGGCATCCGTTGTGGAGCACTACAGCACCCCCGCCGTGTCCTCAACGAAGATCAAGGGAACCGCCAACCGCCCCGGCAAACACTGGTGGATCGCCGAACCACTCGTCGAAGCCCTTACGGTCGCGGAAGCTGTCTCCCTCCACCCCGACCGCGTGTTCTCCCCGGTCGGCGCCGACAATCAGGATGGCACCATCGTCGGAGCCAGGATGCTGGCTTCGTTTGTGAAGTTCGTGAACATGAACCGGACCTGGACCGGCCTGGACGAGATCCCGACGACCTACATCCGCCCGCACATGTTCCGCAAGACAATGGCGATGCTCACCGATCAGTTCCCCAACTCCGAGATCGCCACCGGCATCCAGCTCAAGCACCTCGCCAAGCGGGCCCTGGCCAACGCCACCACCCGCAGCTATGCCGCTTCCGACAGCGACTGGGTGAAATACCTCGAAGACGCACTCGACAACGTCAAATTCCGCAAGATCAAAGACCTCTACGAGCGCCACAACGCAGGCGAGGAGATCGGATTCGGGCCCGGTGCCGAACGCGTCAAAGATGCCTTCGACCAGATCAACGCCACCGTCAAGGCCCGCACCGGTGACGCCCGCACTGCGGACACCCTGTTGCGCACCACGCGGATCCACATTCGCTTCGGCATGCTCAACAACTGCACCGCCGACCACACCAACCCAGTCGGCGCCGTCTGCCTTGAGAACGCGATCGTTCCCGAGGGACACATCGGCCCCCTGGATGAACGCTGTCGGCCCGACCGATGCGCCAACAGCATGATCGGCCCCGAGCACCTACCGATCTACGACTCCCATCAGCGCAAACAGCTCCAAATCATCAACAACCCCGCTATCCCGGCCTGCCGCCGAGACCTCGCCGAACGCGAACTCGATATCACCCGCAACGTGCTCAAGATGGCAGGACAGACCCAGTGACCGACTCCGCCGGCACCCCCGAAGACCAGGTCAGCTCCAAGACCGCCGCCGCACTATGGGCAGCTATGACACGCCTCTTCGAAGGTCGCCCACAGCGGACCGACGGCCGCCTCACGAAAGAGAACCTCTACAGAGAAGCCCAGGTCAGCCGCGCGACGATGAACCGCGCGCACGCGATCCTGGCCGAGTGGGACGCGCACCTCGCCGCCCACGGCAAGGCCACCCCCGGCGAGGCCAAACGCGACGCGGCCATCGCCGACCTCAAGAGGCGCCTGACCAAGAAGACCCAGGAGTACACGCTCCTGGAGAACAAACTCAAAGCCGCCCACACCGCGATCGCCGCCCTCTTCCACGACAACGAAGCCCTCCGGCAGCAGCTCAACAAGGACACCGCAACCTCGGTCACACCCATGCGCCCCCGCGGTCCGCGGCAACGCCAGTGATCGTCTATCGCCTCAGCAGGCCCATCACTGATCTCTCCGTGGTTCGTCACTGAGAGCGTCTTCGAACACTTTGCGGTTCTCGGCAGTGTGCTCGTGCTCGCGGCGAGACCACGCGATGCGATCCGAGATTTGCTGGTCAGTGGCTTCGACGGTCCTGAAACCGGCCTGCACCTCTGCCCAGAAACGGGCATTGCGGGCCTGTCGTTCCAGCATCGCGTCGACCAGCACAGCACGCTCAGGACCAGCCAGGCCATAAGCGTCGGCCAGCACACGCACCTGTGTGGCCTGAACAACCACGGGAGGAGCCCCCGCTTTCGAGGACACACACCACAGCCAGGACATATACCCGACATCTTCCAGCGGACTGCCCGGCGCGGCCATGTCGAAATCGATGAAGGCGACTGGCACGTCGTCCTGGAAGACGGCGTTGTTCGGTCCTAGATCGTGGTGGCACACGACCTGATGCTGACCAGCAAGATCACTGTCCCGGGTGGCGTCGTGCATGGTGCGGGCCAGGGCGCCGGCCGCAGCGACCTGCGCGTCGGTCCATGGCCGGAACTTGGGCGGGACCCAGCCCGGCACGAAGCTGAAGGTGTCCCGGCCGGCCTGATCCTGACCGAGATATCGCGGGGCCCCCGTGAATCCTCCGCTCTCCAACAGATCAAGCAAGGAGGCGACGAACGGCGAGGCGGCCGAGGTCGGCCTCCGGACCGTGTCACCGATGCGGACGACGCCTTCGGTGATGCGGCCGCCTCGCAGAGGGATCACTTCGTCAACAATTTCGGACATGCCACTGGTTCCCTTCTGCTGTCTCAGGCGGCTGCTGACGCGTGACGTTCCCTGAGGCCTCGCGAGCTCCCCTGCTTCCCAGGCCCAGCGCTTGACCCGTGATCGACAGCATGTCTCATGAGACACGCTGAGCGCGAAGAACACTTCCACGCCGACCATGTGGCGGGGCTGCCCGGAGTGCTGCGCGGACGGTCCGTCGGGGCGATCGAGACGACCGGTTACGAAGAGCCCGTGGACCAGGCCGGGTTCGTACGGAGTCAGGCGGCGGCGCGGCGCATTCCCGTGACGCGCGGCGTGGCCGGGGAGCAGCGGCGGACCGGGGCGCTGTCCTGGGAGGTGCTCTGGCCGCCCCCGAGCCCGGTGCCGGAGCCGGAGGGGCCGAATGACGCGAGTGTGGCCTTGCTCGTCAGGTCGGCCGGACTGCGGTTCCTGCTCCTCGGGGACCTCGAACCTCCGGCCCAGCAGGCCCTGTTGAGGTCCCCCGCGGGTGCGCGGCTGGGCGGGATGGACGTGCTCAAGGTCGCCCACCATGGCTCCGCGTACCAGGACCCGGAGCTGATACGCCGAGTGGCCCCGCGGCTGGCGCTCATCTCCTGTGGTGCCGACAACCCGTACGGACATCCGGCTCCCAGTACGGTCGCGGCGCTGCGGGCGCAGGGTGCGGTGGTGCTGCGGACCGATCGGGACGGGGCTGTCGCGGTTGCCGGTAGGGGCCCCGGGGAGCTGCGGGTGGCGCGAGACTGAGGCCATGAACTCCGCACAGGTTGATGCCTACCTTCGCCGTCTGGGAATCGAGAGGTCGGCGTGGCCCGCCGACGCCGGCGGCGCCCCGAGCGCCACCGTCGGCGTGCTGCGCGATCTCCATCTGCGCCATCTGCGGACCGTGCCCTTCGAGAACCTCTCGGTCCACCTCGGGGAGGAGATCGTGCTGGAGGAGAGGCGGCTGTTGGACAAGGTGGTGGGCGCGCGCAGGGGAGGACTCTGTTACGAACTCAACGGTGCGTTCGGGCTGTTGCTCACCGCGGTCGGGTTCGACGTCACGCTGCTCGCGGCGCGGGTGTACGGGGAGGAGGGGCGGCTCGGGATTCCGTACGACCACGTCGCGCTGCGGGTCCGGACGGTGGACGGGGGTGAGTGGCTGGCCGACGTGGGGTTCGGGGCGCACAGTCACTATCCGCTGGCGTTCGGGGCGCGGGAGGAGCAGGAGGATCCCGGTGGCACGTTCCGGATCGTCGAGGCGGGGCCGGACGTGGCCGGCGTGGGGGTGGCGGACCTGGACGTCCTCGTGAATGACAGACCCCAGTACCGCCTGGAGCAGCGGCCTCGGGTGCTCGCTGACTTCGCGGCCGGGGCCTGGTGGCACCGCACCTCGCCGGTCTCGCACTTCACGCAGTCGCTGGTCTGCTCGCGGGTAACGGAGGACGGAGGGAGGATCACGCTCAGTGGCCACACCTTCAAGACGACGGCTGCCGACGGGACGCGGGAGGAACGCGAGCTTGTCTCGGCAGAGGAGGTACTGGCGGCGTACCGGGAGCGGTTCGGAATCGAGCTCGACAGCGTGCCGACTGTGCGACATCCCGACTCGCATGGCTGATTCGGGCCACGCGGGGCCACGCGGGACCACTCATCCTTAGATCCGGCACATGCGCTGGTTTCCCATCATGTGGCCTTGTGTTGCCTCGAAAGCCTCACTGATGGTCGAATGCGTTTTCGGCCACAGTGATGTCGAGTCGTGCAGGGGTGAAGATGATCGGTCGCTGGCTGGGAAGCCGAACGAACCGGACGCAGCGGACGAGTCCCCTGGCGGCGGTACGGACCCCACCGAGCGCCGGGGCGCTCAGTTGCCGAGTGCTCGACCCGGTCAATGAGCCGGTGACCCACGCCGAGTTCGCGGTCACGGACGCTGCGGGCCGCAAGGTGGTCGGCGGAGGTATGGATCCTTTCGGGTCGTTCGTGACGACGGTGCCGGCGGGGGAGTACCGGCTCGCTGTCTCGGCCGAGGGATACACGTCGTACCGGGCGACCGCCGTGGTCGGGGAGAACGCGCTCGCCTCGCTCGGCGATGTGACCCTCCAGGTGGCCCGGCCGCCCGAGCTGCCGTCGCCCGGGGACTGGGAGATCGAGCCGACGCACTCCTCGATCGCCTTCACCGCACGGCACATCGGGCTGGCCCGAGTTCACGGGCGGTTCAACTCCTTCGCCGGGGTGATACGGATCGCCGACCAGGTGGATCATTCGGCGATGCACGTCCTGATCGACGCGGCGTCGATCGACACGAACGTCAGGATGCGCGACGACCATCTGCGGTCGGAGGACTTCCTCGACGTGCATCGTTATCCGACGCTGGAGTTCTACAGCGAGCGGTTCGTGCACAAGGGCGGCAACCGGTGGGCGATCACGGGCGCGCTGACGCTGCATGGGGTGACTCGTACGGTCACCCTCGACACGGAGTACCTCGGGCTCGGCAACGGCATGGAGGGCGAGGTGCGGGCGGCCTGCCGGGCCACGACCGAGTTGCGCCGGGACGACTTCACAGTGAGCTGGCAGACGATGCTGGCGCGGGGGATCGCGGTGGTCGGGCCCAGCATCCGGATCGACCTCGACGTACAGGTCGTGCGCAAGGAGTGAGTCGGTCGCCGGGGCGGGGTACCGGACAATGGCTTCGTGAGCGATGTGAGACACGTGCTGGTGCTGCCCGACCGTGATGCAGCGGAAGAGGTGGCGCAGGCGCTCGGGGACCGGTTCGGGGTCGCCGAGGAGCCGCAGCTGGTAAGGGACGCGCTGGCCGGTGAGGACGATGCCGAGGACGCGCAGTGGCTCGTCGTGCTGCGGGACGAGGCGGAGCGGCTGGACCCCCGGGAGCTGGACGAGTTCGCCGGAGAGTGGGAAGGGTGGCGGGAGGAGCCGTAGCTCCGCCGCCGCTGGTGATGCCGTCCGAGCGCAGCACCGGCCTCCGTTGTCAGTGGCGCGTGCCATGCTTGGCGCAATGTCCAGGAAGACTGCGAATGACGATCCTCTCGCCCCGGTGACTCTTGCCGTGGGCCAGGAGGACCTCCTGCTCGACCGTGCTGTGCGGGAGGTGGTGGTTGCCGCGAGGGCCGCCGACGCCGACACGGACGTACGCGACCTGACCCCCGACCAGTTGCAGCCGGGGACGCTCGCGGAGTTGACCAGCCCATCGCTCTTCGCGGAGCGGAAGGTCGTCGTCGTACGCAATGCGCAGGATCTGTCGGCCGACACGATCAAGGACGTGAAGGCGTATCTCGGGGCGCCCGCCGAGGAGATCACGCTCGTGCTGCTGCACGCGGGCGGGGCCAAGGGCAAGGGGCTGCTGGATGCCGCGCGCAAGGTGGGGGCGCGGGAGGTGGCGTGCCCGAAGATGACGAAGCCGGCGGACCGGCTGGCGTTCGTGCGGGGTGAGTTCCGGACGATCGGGCGGTCGGCGACGCCCGAGGCCTGTCAGGCGCTCGTGGACTCGATCGGGAGCGACCTGCGGGAGCTGGCATCCGCCGTGTCCCAGCTCGCCGCCGACGTCGAGGGGACCATCGACGAGGCCGTTGTCGGCCGGTACTACACGGGGCGGGCCGAGGCATCGAGCTTCACCGTCGCGGACCGGGCGGTGGAGGGGCGGGTCGCCGAGGCGCTGGAGGCGCTCAGGTGGTCGCTGGCGACGGGGGTCGCGCCGGTGTTGATCACCAGTGCGTTGGCGCAGGGCGTGCGGGCCATCGGCAAGCTGTCCTCCGCACGGGGAGGCCGCCCCGCCGATCTCGCGCGGGAACTCGGGATGCCGCCGTGGAAGATCGACCGGGTGCGGCAGCAGATGCGTGGGTGGACGCCGGACGGGGTGGCCTTCGCGCTGCGGGCCGTGGCCGAGGCCGACGCCGGCGTGAAGGGCGGCGGGGACGACCCCGAGTACGCCCTGGAGAAGGCGGTCGTAGCGATCGCGCGGGCGGCGCGCTCCAGAGGGCGGGCGTGATCCCAGAGCCCGGACACGGTCCAAAGCCCGGCCACGGTCCAAAGCCCGGCCACGGTCCAAAGCCCGGCCACGGTCCAGAGCCCGGCCACGGTCCAAGGCACGAGCGCGGTCCAAGGCACGGACACGGTCCAGAGCCCGGCCACGGTCCAAGGCACGAGCGCGGTCCAAGGCACGGAGACGGTCCAGAGCCCGGCCACGGTCCAAAGCCCGGCCACGGCCCAAGGCACGGACACGGAGATGGCCCAAGGCACGGACACGGTCCAAAGCACGAGCACCGTCCAGAGCGTCCATAGGACGAGTCACGACCCCAGTGCCCAAACCTCGCCTCACAGGACAGAGCGCAGCGCAGAGGCCCGGCGTGATCCAGTAGTCCTTCTCGAGCGCGATCCAGCAGTCCGTCTCGAGCGCGATCCAGTAGTCCGTCCCGAGCCTGGCCCGGTAGCCCTTCCCTCTCGGATCGTGGTCCGGTGGCCCTTCCCTCTCGGAGCGTGATCCAGTGGCTCTTCCCTCCTGGAGGAGGAGAATCGGGCGTATCAGCCGTCCATCGCCGGATCAGGAAAGGTGGCGATCACCGTGGCTGAACACCCGCACGCGATGCTCGTCCGCAAGGGCTACGAGGCCTTCCAGCGTGGGGACATGGACACCCTGCGCTCCATGATGACCGGGGACTGCACCCACCATGTACCCGGCTCCCACCCGCTCTCGGGGGACTACAAGGGCGTCGACTCGATCTTCGACGGGTACTACGGCCGGCTCTCCTCTGAGACGGACGGGTCGTTCCGTGTCGAGTTGCTCAACGTGTTCGTCGACGGCCGTGGGCACGCCGTCTCCGTGCACCGCTTCACCGCCGACCGGGGCGGCAAGCACATCGACGAACGCGGGGGCATCGTCTTCCGGATCGTCGGGGACAAGATGACCGACCTCGACGAGTGCGTCGAGGACATGGAGAAGGGCGACGAGTTCTGGTCGTGACGGCCCGCGGGCCGCTGCGGGCATGCCGAAGGCCCCGTCGCCGGCCCTGGGGAAGGGCGGCGGCGGGGCCTTCGGTGCAATGGCATTCAAAGAAGGGTGAGTCCGTACCCGCGTGGCGAACGCAGGCCGCGTACAGACTCGGGGTGCCGGACGGGAGCGGATGAGAGAGGGCCCGCTCTGGGTCCTTCCGGCGGTCAGATCAAGGAAGCAGTTCAGGCCTTGAGGGACGCGACCTTCGACGCCAGCGCCGACTTCTTGTTGGCGGCCTGGTTCTTGTGGATGACGCCCTTGGAGACGGCCTTGTCGAGCTGACGCGCAGCCGCGCGCTGGTACTCGGTGGCCTTCTCGACGTCACCCGCGGCAGCGGCCTCGCGGGCCTTGCGGATCGCGGTCTTCAGGGAGGACTTGACGGCCTTGTTGCGCAGCCGGGCCTTCTCGTTGGTCTTGATCCGCTTGATCTGGGACTTGATGTTCGCCACGAATGAGCCTCTACAGGTTCAGGCACGGAGCCGCACGGGTCCCGCACCGATGATTTTCCAGAAGTCGTGTCTCGTGCTGAGAGGGCAGGAGACACAGCCACCCAGAGTACCAGCGGGCGTCCGAGTGGCCCAAACCGGTCGCCGGTCCCCGCCCGTGGGACCATGGAGGCTACGTATCGATCCGACCCGAGACCGCAGACACTGCGGACGCCTCAAGAATCAGGACCCTGCGTGCCCGCGATCCCCAGCCATGTGCCCGAGCCGAGCCGTACCGACCCGTCACTGCTCCGCAACTTTTGCATCATCGCGCACATCGACCACGGCAAGTCCACGCTCGCCGACCGGATGCTCCAGCTGACCGGTGTGGTCGAGCAACGGCAGATGCGTGCTCAGTACCTCGACCGCATGGACATCGAGCGTGAGCGCGGAATCACGATCAAGTCACAGGCCGTGCGTCTGCCGTGGGCCCCCACCCATGACAAGAAGAACACGCACATCCTCAACATGATCGACACTCCGGGGCACGTCGACTTCACCTACGAGGTCTCGCGGTCGCTCGCGGCCTGCGAGGGCACCGTGCTCCTCGTCGACGCCGCCCAGGGCATCGAGGCCCAGACCCTCGCCAACCTCTACCTGGCGATGGAGAACGACCTCAAGATCATCCCCGTTCTGAACAAGATCGACCTGCCGGCCGCCCAGCCGGAGAAGTTCTCCGAGGAGCTCGCCAACCTCATCGGCTGCGACCCCGACGACGTGCTGAAGGTCTCGGCGAAGACGGGCATCGGCGTGGACGCGCTTCTGGACCGGGTGGTCCGCGACGTCCCGGCCCCGGTCGGCGTCAAGGACGCCCCCGCCCGCGCGATGATCTTCGACTCGGTCTACGACTCGTACCGGGGCGTGGTCACCTACGTCCGTGTCATCGACGGCCAGCTCAACAAGCGCGAGCGCATCAAGATGATGTCGACCGGCGCCACCCACGAGCTCCTCGAGATCGGCGTCTCGTCGCCCGAGATGACGCCGGCCGACGGCATCGGTGTCGGCGAGGTGGGCTACATCATCACCGGCGTGAAGGACGTCCGTCAGTCCAAGGTCGGTGACACGATCACCAGCAAGGACAAGGGCGCCACCGAGGCCCTCGGCGGATACAAGGACCCCAAGCCGATGGTCTTCTCCGGCCTCTATCCGCTGGACGGCTCGGACTACCCCGACCTCCGCGAGGCGCTGGACAAGCTCCAGCTCAACGACGCCGCCCTGGTCTACGAGCCGGAGACCTCCGCCGCCCTCGGCTTCGGCTTCCGCGTCGGCTTCCTCGGCCTGCTGCACCTCGACGTCATCCGTGAGCGCCTGGAGCGCGAGTTCAACCTCGAACTCATCGCCACCGCGCCGAACGTGGTCTACCGCGTGATCATGGAGGACGGGAAGGAGCACACGGTCACCAACCCGAGCGAGTTCCCCGAGGGCAAGATCGACAAGGTCTTCGAGCCGGTCGTGAGGGCCACGATCCTCGCTCCGAGCGAGTTCATCGGCTCAATCATGGAGCTCTGCCAGACCCGCCGCGGCACCCTGCTCGGCATGGACTACCTCTCCGAGGACCGCGTCGAGATCCGCTACACGCTGCCCCTCGCCGAGATCGTCTTCGACTTCTTCGACCAGCTGAAGTCCAAGACCCGCGGGTACGCCTCCCTGGACTACGAGCCCACCGGCGAGCAGGACGCCCAGCTGGTGAAGGTCGACATCCTGCTCCACGGCGACCGGGTCGACGCCTTCTCCGCCGTCACCCACAAGGACGCCGCGTACGCGTATGGCGTAAGGCTCGTCGCCAAGCTGCGCGAGCTGATCCCGCGGCAGGCCTTCGAGATCCCCATCCAGGCCGCGATCGGCTCCCGGGTGATCGCCCGCGAGACCATCCGCGCCATCCGCAAGGACGTCCTCGCCAAGTGCTACGGCGGTGACATCTCCCGTAAGCGGAAGCTGCTGGAGAAGCAGAAGGAAGGCAAGAAGCGGATGAAGATGGTGGGTTCCGTGGAGGTTCCGCAGGAGGCGTTCATCGCCGTCCTGTCCAGCGACGAGAACGCGGGTTCCGGCAAGGGCAAGAAGTAGCCGTCCTTTACCGCGAAACTAGGGGCCTGCCGGATGTTCACGGGGCAGGCCCCTACGCGTGCGTAGTGTCGCTCTCTGTAGGAAGTGACAGGCCGCCGCCCCTTACGCACCGGCCGGTCGCGCTTTACTCTGATCCCTGCTCGGTAGTTACTCGTGAGTTAAACAACAGCCGCAATGAGCCAGCCGCACAGCCGCGGGCCCCGGAGGATGTCGTGAGCGACACACAGACACTGATCGAGAACCGTCCGCCGAGTGTGGCGGCCGTCTTCCTGGACCGAGTGGCGGCCACGCCGGACGCCGAGGCGTACCGCTATCCCGTGCCTCCGGCCTCCGGTGAGGGGCCGGACGAGTGGAAGTCGCTGAGCTGGGGGCAGACCGCCGAGCGGGTCTACGCCATCGCGGCCGGCCTGATCGAGCTCGGTGTGCAGCCGGAGCAGCGGGTCGCCCTTTCCTCCTCGACGCGGGTCGAGTGGATCCTCGCCGACCTGGGCATCCTGTGCGCCGGCGCCGCCACGACCACGATCTATCCGCAGACCAACGCCGACGAGTCCGCCTTCATCCTGTCGGACTCCGGCAGCAAGGTCCTGTTCGCGGAGAACGCCGAGCAGCTGGCCAAGGCGCGGGAGAAGCGGGCCGAGCTGCCTGACCTCACCCACGTCGTGGTCATCGACCCGGCAGGCGCCGAGACCGGCGACTGGGTGCTCACGCTCACCGAGCTGGAGCAGCGCGGTGCCGCGTACCTGGAGAAGAACCCCGACCTGATCAAGGAGAAGGTCGCCGCGATCACCAGGGACCAGCTCGCCACCCTGATCTACACCTCGGGCACCACCGGCCGCCCCAAGGGTGTCCGCCTGCCGCACGGCAACTGGTCGTACATGGCGAAGGCGACCGCCGCGACCGGGCTGATCAGCAGCGAGGACGTGCAGTACCTGTGGCTGCCGCTCGCCCACGTCTTCGGCAAGGTGCTCACCTCCGGCCAGATCGAGGTCGGGCACGTCACCGCCGTGGACGGCCGCGTCGACAAGATCATCGAGAACCTGCCGGTCGTGCAGCCGACGTACATGGCGGCCGTCCCGCGCATCTTCGAGAAGGTCTACAACGGGGTCGCGGCGAAGGCCCGTGCGGGCGGCGGTGCCAAGTACAAGATCTTCCAGTGGGCCGCCGAGGTCGCCCGCGAGTACGCCAAGGTCGCCCAGGACAACTTCCGTCGCACCGGCACGGCGTCCGTCCCCTTCGGGCTCGGAGCCAAGCACAAGGTCGCGGACGCGCTCGTCTTCGCCAAGATCCGCGAGGCGTTCGGCGGCAACCTGCGCGCCTGCGTCTCCGGCTCGGCCGCGCTCTCGCCCGAGATCGGCTACTTCTTCTCCGGCGCCGGCATCCACATCCTCGAGGGCTACGGCCTCACGGAGTCCTCGGCCGCGTCCTTCGTGAACCCCGGTGAGGCCTACCGCACCGGCACGGTCGGCAAGCCGCTGCCCGGCACCGAGGTGCGCATCGCGGACGACGGCGAGATCCTGCTGCGCGGCCCCGGCATCATGGAGGGCTACCACGGGCTGCCCGAGAAGACCGCCGAGGTCCTGGAGTCCGACGGCTGGTTCCACACCGGTGACATCGGTGAGCTGTCGCCCGACGGGTACCTGCGGATCACCGACCGCAAGAAGGACCTCATCAAGACGTCCGGCGGCAAGTACATCGCGCCCGCCGAGGTCGAGGGACAGTTCAAGGCGGTGTGCCCCTATGTCTCCAACATCCTGGTCCACGGGGCCGACCGGAACTTCTGCACCGCGCTGATCGCCCTGGACGAGGTCGCGATCCTCGACTGGGCGAAGGAGAACGGGCTGGAGGGGAAGTCGTACGCGGAGATCGTTGCCGCGCCGGCGACGGTCTCGATGGTCGAGGGATACGTCAAGGAGCTCAACGAGGGGCTTCAGCGGTGGCAGACGATCAAGAAGTTCCGGTTGCTGCCGAGGGATCTTGACATCGAGCACGGTGAGATCACGCCGAGCCTGAAGCTGAAGCGGCCGGTTGTCGAGCGGGAGTACAAGCACCTGATCGACGAGATGTACGCGGGGTCGCGGGAGGCGTAGCGCGGAAGCGGAAGGGTGGCGGGGGACCGCCGACGGCTGCCGGTCCGTTGTGGCTTGTCGCGCAGTTCCCCGCGTCCCTGGAGGTCAGGACACGCGTCCCCTGTTCACCAGATGCCGTAGCTCCCTGACCTGTTTGCGCAGGGTGGACATGTCCGGAGAGTCGGTCAGCTGCTCCTCCAGGGCCGCCAGTCGGCTGTTCAACTCCCGGTCGTCGGCCTGCTCCTGCGTCAGCAGCCGCTCCAACTGCTGGTTCTTGCGGTGCAGGTCCAGGAAGACGGTGACCTTGGCGCGCAGCACCCACGGGTCGAAGGGCTTGGCCAGGTAGTCGGCCGCTCCCGTCGCGTAACCGCGGAACGCGTAACCGGAGTCGTCCTCCGCGCCGGTCAGGAAGATGATCGGGACGTCCTTGGTCTGGTCGAGCCGCTTGATGTTCGCGGCGGTCTCGAAACCGTCCATGCCCGGCATGCGGACGTCGAGCAGGACGAGGGCGAACTGCCTCCGGAGCAGTGCCTTCATCGCCTCCTCGCCCGAACGCGCGCGGACGAGCGGTTCGTTGAGGGATCCCAGGACGGCCTCCAGCGCGATCAGGTTGTCCTCCATGTCGTCGACCAGGAGGATGCTGGCGCTCTCGTCGGTCGTTGCCTCAGCGCTCATGTGACTGGCCTCATTCAGTCGTCCGCCGGCGGGACCACCGCCTCCTCGGCGTCGGCGTGCTCCTCGTCATGCGCGCTCTCGGGGTCCAGGAGTGCGCAGACGACGGTCAGCAGCTGGTCGACGTCCACCGGCTTCGGTACGTAGTCGTTGGCGCCTCGCGCGATGGATTTCTCGCGGTCTCCCGGCATCGCCTTCGCGGTGAGGGCGACGATGGGCAGGCCGATCCAGCGCGGGGTGCGGCGGATGGCGGCGATGGTCTCGTAGCCGTCCATCTCCGGCATCATGATGTCCATCAGGACGAGTTCGACGTCCGGGTTGCGTTCCAGCGTCTCGATGCCCTCGCGGCCGTTCTCGGCGTAGAGGACGGGCATGCCGACCCGGCCCAGGACATGGGTGAGGGCGAAGACGTTGCGGATGTCGTCGTCGACGATCAGCACCCTGCGCCCGGCCAGGACCTGCCCCGCACGCCCCTCCTTCCACGCTTCCAGCTTGGTGGGCGCGGGCCAGGAGTCCTCCGGCTCGTGGGTGGTGGGGAAGAGCTCGGTCGACAGTTCGTCGGACACCGGCACGGGCCGGTCCTCCGGGGTCGGGCCGGTCGCCGAGTGGCCGGGGCTGATGACGGGGACGTACAGCGTGAAGGTGGATCCCTTGCCGGGCTCGCTCTCGGCGACGATACGGCCGCCCAGCAGGCCGGCGATCTCCCGGCTGATGGACAGCCCCAGGCCGGTGCCGCCGTACTTGCGGTTCGTCGTGCCGTCGGCCTGCTGGAACGCCTCGAAGATCACGGGTAGTTTCTCGCGGGCGATGCCGATGCCGGTGTCGGAGACCGCGAAGGCGATCACGTCGTCGCTGTCGCGGACGTGACGGTGCTCGGGGTCCTTCATGCGGTTCACGCGCAGCTCGACCCGGCCCGTGGCGGTGAACTTGATCGCGTTGGAGAGCAGGTTGCGCAGGATCTGCTGGAGGCGCTGCTCGTCCGAGTACATCTCCCGCGGTACGTCCTCCCCGACCGTCACCTCGAAGGCGAGCCCCCGGTCGATGGTGAGGGGGCGGAAGGTGGCGTGGACGTAGTCGAGCAGTTTGATGAGGGGGAGCCTCTTGGGGCGGACGTCCATCCGGCCGGCCTCGATCTTCGACAGGTCGAGGATGTCGTTGATCAGCTGGAGGAGGTCGGAGCCCGAGCGGTGGATCGTCGACGCGAACTGCACTTCCTGGTCGGAGAGACGGCCGTCCGGGTTGTCGGAGAGCAGACGCGCCAGGATCAGCAAGGAGTTGAGCGGTGTGCGCAGTTCGTGCGACATGTTCGCCAGGAACTCCGACTTGTACTGCGAGGACGTGGCCAACAGGGCGGCCTTCTCCTCCAGTTCGGCGTTCGAGCGCTGCAACTCCGCCTGTTGCTTCTGCAGTTCGTCCGAGCGTTCCTGCAGCTGCATGGCCAGGCGCTGGGACTCGCCGAGCAGGGACTCGGTGCGGGAGTTGGCGATGATGGTGTTGATGGCGACGCCGATGGTGTTCACGAACTGGTCGAAGAAGGCCAGGTGGACGTCGGAGAAGCGGGAGAAGGAGGCCAGCTCGATCACGCCGAGGAGCTTGTCCTCGAAGAGGATCGGGATGATGACGACGCTCGCCGGGGCCGCCTCACCTAGACCACTGTTGATCTTGATGTAGTCCGGCGGGGCCTCCTCCACCAGGATCCGCTTCTTCTCCCGCGCGGCCTGGCGTACCAGACCGTGCACCGGCATGGCTCCCGTGTCGACGGTCGCGCTCTGCGCCGAGCCGTACCCGGCGATGAACGCGAGCCCCTTCGCCGGAACGGCCGTGTGCAGAGACGTGCCGTCCTCGTCCGGGTCGGCGAGGAAGAACGCGCCGTACTGGGCGTTCACCAGCGGGGTCAGCTCCCGCAGGATCAGGTCGGCGACCTCCATCAGGTCCCGGTGGCCCTGCATCAACGCGGCCAGGCGGGCCAGGTTCGACTCCAGCCAGTCCTTCGCGCGGGTCGTCTCGCGGAGGTTGGCCACCATCAGGTTGATGTTGTCCTTCAGCTCGGTGACCTCGCCCTGCGTCTCCACGGTGATCGAGCGGGACATGTCGCCCTGGGCCACGGCGGAGGCGACCTCGGCGATCGCGCGGACCTGGGTGGTCAGGTTCAGGGCGAGTTCGTTCACGTTCGTCGTCAGGCGTTTCCAGGTGCCGTACACGCCCTCCACCCGGGCCTGGCCGCCGAGCTGGCCCTCGCTGCCGACCTCTCGGGCCACCCGGGTGACCTCGGAGGAGAAGGAGGACAGGGTGTCGACCATCGTGTTGATGGTCGTCTTCAGTTCGAGGATCTCGCCGCGGGCGTCCACGTCGATCTTCTTCGACAGGTCGCCCTGCGCCACGGCCGTCGCCACCTGGGCGATGTTGCGGACCTGCGAAGTGAGGTTGTCGGCCATGTAGTTGACGTTGTCGGTGAGGTCCCGCCAGACGCCGGAGACGCCCAGCACCTGGGCGCGGCCGCCGAGCCGGCCGTCGGTGCCGACCTCGCGGGCCACGCGGGTCACCTCGTCGGCGAAGGCGCGCAGCTGCTCCACCATCGTGTTGACGGTGTCCTTCAGTTCGAGGATCTCGCCGCGGGCGTCGACCGTGATCTTCTTCGACAGGTCGCCGTTGGCGACGGCGGTGGTGACCTGGGCGATGTTCCGCACTTGCGACGTCAGGTTCAGCGCCATGAAGTTGACGTTGTCGGTGAGGTCCTTCCAGACCCCGCTGACGCCCCTGACCTGGGCCTGACCGCCGAGGTTGCCTTCGGTGCCGACCTCGCGGGCGACCCGGGTCACTTCGTCGGCGAAGGCGGACAGCTGGTCGACCATCGTGTTGATCGTCGACTTCAGCTCCAGGATCTCGCCCTTCGCCTCGACCGTGATCTTCTTGCCGAGGTCGCCCTGCGCCACGGCGGTGGAGACCAGGGCGATGTTGCGGACCTGCGACGTCAGGTTGTCCGCCATGAAGTTGACGTTGTCGGTGAGGTCCTTCCAGACGCCCGACACGCCCCGGACCTGGGCCCGGCCGCCGAGGTTGCCTTCGGTGCCGACCTCGCGGGCGACCCGGGTGACCTCGTCGGCGAAGGCGGACAGCTGGTCGACCATCGTGTTGATGGTGGACTTCAGCTCCAGGATCTCGCCCTGCGCGTCGACGGTGATCTTCTGGCTCAGGTCGCCGTTGGCCACGGCGGTGGTGACCTGGGCGATGTTGCGGACCTGCGAGGTCAGGTTCGAGGCCATGAAGTTGACGTTGTCGGTGAGGTCCTTCCAGACGCCCGACACGCCTCGCACCTGCGCCCGGCCGCCCAACTGGCCTTCGGTGCCGACCTCGCGGGCCACCCGGGTGACCTCGTCGGCGAAGGCGGACAGCTGGTCGACCATCGTGTTCACGGTCAGTTTCAGTTCGAGCAGTTCGCCGGTCGCCTCGACCGTGACCGTGCGGGTCAGATCGCCGCGGGCCACGGCCGTGGTCACCAGGGCGATGTCACGGACCTGGGCGGTCAGCCGGGACGCCATCGTGTTGACCGCCTCGGTCACGTCCCGCCAACTTCCGGACAGGCCCGTCACCTTGGCCCGTCCGCCGAGCCGCCCCTCGGTGCCGACCTCGCGCGCGACCCGGGTCACCTCGCCGGTGAACAGGGACAGCTGGTCGACCATCTTGTTCACGGCCCGGCCGAGCCGCCGCAGGTCACCGCGCAACTGCCTGCTGCCGTCGTGCAGGTCGACCCGCTGGGTCAGGTCGCCGCCGGCCACCGCGTCCAACACCCGCGTGGCGTTGGCCGCCGGGGCGACCAGGGCGTCGAGCACCTGGTTCACATCGTTGACCCGGGAGGTCCAGGCGCCCTGGCCCGGGCTGGCCGAGAGACGTTCGTCGAGCCGGCCGTGCCGTACCAACTCCCGCTTCACCCGCTGCACTTCCGTGTTGAAGTGGGTGCTGCGGTCCATGATTTGGTTGAAGACGGCGGTCAGTTCGGCCACCAGGCCGTGGCCCGATTCCGGCACCTTCGAGAAGTCGCCGTCCCGGGCCGCGGTCATCGCGGCAAGCAGAGGACGTAGATCCGATGCTCGAATCAGGCCATCTTTGTGCCCCTCTTCGAGCACACGTGTAGCACTGTTCTCACTCATGGCGGCCCACTTCGGTAACTCGGCGCTTATGGGCGGGGCCAGTCTGTCACTCTGTCGGCATCGACTGAGGCGTATTCGTCCGAACCGCTCGGGGAGCTGTAGGGGAGCTGTACATGGGTGCCATTTCGACGCAACGGGAGACCATTTCCCGTGCCTCTGATGCGCCTGCGCACGAAGGGGCGCCCCGGCGCACCGAGGCGCTTGCCCCCGCAGACGCGCCCCCGCGCGCGCACGTGCACGCCGCCCTGCCCGGCAGCTCCCTCGCGCCGAGCGCCGCCCGCGCCCTGTTACGCGCCGCGCTGGCCGAATGGGCCGAGCGCGACCTGCCCGGCACCGAGCACCTCACCGACCTCCTGGCCGGCGACGCCCTGGTCGTCGTCAGCGAGCTGGTCACCAACGCCGTCGTGCACGCCGGCACCGACGTCGAGCTGGACTGCCGGCTGGAACCGGAGACCGGCGCCCTCGTCGTCGAGGTCCTGGACCACCACCCCTCGCGCGCTCCACGCGACGCCGCCGAAACGTCGTACGAGACACCCGAGTACGGGCGCGGCCTCAGACTGGTCGCCGCGCTCTCCGAGTCCTGGGGCATCACCTACCGCACGGGCGCCAAGACGGTGTGGGCGCGGCTGCCCGCACAGGGGGAGTCGGCCGCGGACGCGCGGGAGGCGTACACGGGGGAGCGGGAGCTGCGTGTGGCGGAGATACTCGCCCCGGAGCCGCAGCGCACCGAGCAGGACCAGGACTGGCTCAACCGGGGCGCCCTCTCCTTCCTCGCCGAGGCCTCCGACCTGCTCGCCGGGCAGCTCGACGAGAACCTGGTGGCCGCGCTCGCCGGACAGCTGATCGTGCCGCGGCTCGCCGAGTGGTGCGCGGTGTGGCTGGAGGACGAGGCCACCGGCGGCCGCGGCGGCTGGGCGGCCGACGGGTCGGGACCGCGCCTGGCCCGGGTGTGGCACGGCAGCGAGAACCGCATCGAGGAACTGCGCCAGGCCCTGGAGAAGGAACCACCGCACCCGCCCGACCCGGCACGGCCGGGCCCCGCCCCGTTCCCCTGGCCCGGCGAGGCGCTGGGTTCGCACGGCACCCACGGCTCCGCCCTCGCCTACCGGCTGACGGCCGGCGGCCGCCCGCTCGGCACCCTGGTCATCGGCCGGTCCGGGCTGTTCGGCTTCGCCGACGAGATCACCGGCCTCGTCGAGGACCTCAGCCGGCGGGTGGCCCTCGCCATCGGCGCGGCCCGCCAGTACGCCCGGCAGGCCACCATCAGCGCCGTCCTGCAGCGCGGACTGCTGCCCGGCGCGGTCGCCGAGATACCGGGGGTGCGCAGCGCCCTGGTGTACGAGCCGTGCGACAAGGGCGGACCCAGCGGCGACTTCTACGACCTGTTCCCGGCCGGCGACGGCCGCTGGTGCTTCGCCGTCGGCGACGTCCAGGGCAAGGGACCCGAGGCGGCCGTCGTCATCGGCCTCGCCCGGCCCTGGCTGCGGCTGCTGGCCCGCGAGGGCTACCGCGTCGCCGACGTCCTCGACCGCCTCAACCAGCTGCTCCTCGACGACGCGACGGAGGCCGCGGACGCGGCGGCCCGCGCACTCATCTCCGCGGGCGGCCGGCCGATGGCCCCCGGAGACGGCCCGCAGACCCGCTTCCTCTCCCTCCTCTACGGCGAACTTGCCCCCTTCGACGGAGGAGTGCGCTGCACCCTCGCCTCCGCCGGACACCCGCTGCCGCTGCTCCTCGGCGCGGACGGCGAGGTCCGCACGGCCGCGCACCCGCAGACCCTCCTCGGGGTCGTCGAGGACGCCACGTACACCAGCGAGACCTTCGAGCTGCGCCCCGGCGACAGCCTGCTGTGCGTGACCGACGGGGTGACCGAGCGGCGCAGCGGCTCACGCCAGTTCGACGACGAGGACGGGCTGGCGGAGGCGCTCGCGGGCTGCGTGGGACTCGACGTGGAACTGATCGCGGAGCGCATCAAACGGCTGGTGCACGAGTTCGGGGCCCGGCCGCCGGAGGACGACCTGGCCCTGCTGGTGCTGCAGGCCGAATAGCCGGCCAGAGCCTGCCCGGCGGATCAGGTCGCAGGAGAACGACGGCGCCTCATCGCCGCTGGAAATCGACGGCGCCTCATCGCCGCAGACCGTGTGCCGGGCCCCGCCTCCGCGGCATGATCGCCGAGCAGGCCCTGGGCCGGGGCGCGCGTGCTGGACAATGGAAGGCATGCCTTCCGCACTCCCCGACGGCGAGCCCGTCCCCGACGACGGCGCACTGCCCGCGCCCGCGCTCGCCGGGGCGGCCGACCGCCCCCTCGGGTTCTACCTGCACGTTCCGTACTGCGCGACCCGCTGCGGCTACTGCGACTTCAACACCTACACCGCGACCGAGCTGCGCGGCACCGGTGGCGTCCTCGCCTCCCGCGACAACTACGCGGACACCGTGATCGACGAGATCCGCCTGGCCCGCAAGGTCCTCGGCGACGACCCGCGCGAGGTCCGCACGGTCTTCGTCGGCGGCGGCACGCCCACCCTGCTGGGCGCGGGAGACCTCGTACGGATGCTGGCGGCGATCCGCGACGAGTTCGGCCTCGCCGCGGACGCGGAGATCACCACCGAGGCGAACCCGGAGTCGGTGGATCCGGCGTATCTGGCCGCTCTGCGCCAGGGCGGCTTCAACCGGGTCTCCTTCGGCATGCAGAGCGCGAAGCAGCACGTGCTGAAGGTGCTCGACCGCACGCACACGCCGGGGCGCCCGGAGGCGTGCGTGGCGGAAGCGCGTGCGGCGGGGTTCTCGCACGTCAACCTCGACCTGATCTACGGCACCCCGGGGGAGTCGGACGACGACTGGCGGGCCTCGCTGGAGGCTGCGCTGGGCGCCGGGCCGGACCATGTGTCGGCGTACGCGCTGATCGTCGAGGAGGGCACCCAGCTGGCCCGGCGGATCCGGCGCGGCGAGGTCCCCATGACGGACGACGACGTGCACGCGGACCGGTACCTGATCGCCGAGGAGATGTTCTCGGCGGCCGGCTTCGACTGGTACGAGGTCTCGAACTGGGCGACTTCGGACGCCGGGCGCTGCCTCCACAACGAGCTGTACTGGCGCGGCGCCGACTGGTGGGGCGCGGGGCCGGGGGCCCACAGCCACGTGGGCGGCGTGCGCTGGTGGAACGTGAAGCACCCGGGCGCGTACGCGGCGGCCCTCGCCGCCGGGCGCTCGCCGGGCGCGGGCCGGGAGCTCCTGTCGGAGGAGGACCGACGGGTGGAGCGGATCCTGCTGGAGCTGCGGCTGCGGGAGGGTGTACCGCTGTCCCTGCTGCACGCGGACGGCCTCGCGGCCTCGGGGCGCGCCCTGTCCGACGGGCTGCTGGAGGCCGGGCCGTACGAGGAGGGGCGTGCGGTGCTCACGCTGCGGGGGCGGTTGCTGGCGGATGCGGTGGTGCGGGATCTGGTGGACTGAGGGGTTTCCGCCCCCGCCGCCCCTTCCCGCCCCGTCCCGTTCCTGGGGGCTGCGCCCCCAGACCCCCGCTTCGGCCTGAACGGCCTCGTCCTCAAACGCCGGAGGGGCTGAAATCAGCCCCTCCGGCGTTTGAGGAGCGGGGTCTGGGGCGGAGCCCCGGAAGGACGGGAACGGGAAGGGGCGGCGGGGGCGACAATGCAGGGGTGCGGCCCTACTCCGGGGCCGTGACGAAGTCGATCAGTTCCTCGACGCGGCCCAGCAGCTCCGGCTCCAGGTCCTTGTAGGAGTTCACCCGCTTCAGGATCGCCTGCCACACCGCGCCCGTGTTCTCCGGCCAGCCCAGGGCCCGGCAGACGCCCGTCTTCCAGTCCTGACCGTGCGGGACGCGGGGCCACGCCTCGATTCCCACGGCGGAGGGCTTCACGGCCTCCCAGATGTCGATGTACGGGTGGCCGACGACCAGCGCGTGATCGCTGGTCACCGACTCGGCGATACGGAACTCCTTGGTGCCGGGGATCAGGTGGTCCACCAGGATGCCCAGGCGGGCGTCGGGCCCGGGCGCGAACTCCGTGACGATGGCCGGGAGGTCGTCGACGCCCTCCAGGTACTCCACGACCACGCCCTCGATGCGCAGGTCGTCGCCCCACACCTTCTCGACCAGTTCGGCGTCGTGCCGGCCCTCGACGTAGATGCGTCCGGCGCGGGCCACGCGCGCGCGTGCGCCGGGGACGGCCACCGAGCCGGAGGCCGTACGGGTGGGGCGTACCGGAGCGCGGCCGGTGGGACGTACGAGGGTCACCACCCGGCCCTCCAGGAGGAAGCCGCGCGGCTCCAGCGGGAACACGCGGTGCTTGCCGAAGCGGTCCTCCAGGGTCACCGTGCCCGCCTCGCAGCGGATCACCGCACCGCAGAAGCCCGTCCCCGCCTCCTCCACGACCAGGCCGGACTCCGCCGCGACCTCACGGGCGGGCTGGGGCTTCTTCCACGGCGGAGTCAGGTCCGCAGAGTACTGGCGCATTCGGATGACGATAGGAGAAGACGACGCGGGGCCGTCACGACACGCCGAAACGCTCGGCCAGGGCGTCCCGCTGCGCCCGGACGAACGCCGCGTCCACCACCGCTCCGTGACCGGGCACGTACCGCGCGTCCTCGCCGCCGAGTTCCAGCAGGCGGTCGAGGGCGGCCGGCCAGTGGGACGGTACGGCGTCGGGGCCCGCCTGGGGTTCACCGGACTCCTCGACCAGATCGCCGCAGAAGACCACCTCCGGCGAACCGGGGACGAGGACCACGAGGTCGTGGGCCGTGTGGCCGGGGCCCACGTTCGCCAGCAGGACCTGGCGGCCGCCGCCCAGGTCGAGCGTCCACTCGCCGGAAACGTGGTGGCCGGGGACCGGCAGGGCGTCGACGGCCTCGTCGGCCAGGTGCGCGTCGAGCCCGTTGCCGACCGCGTCCGCGCGCAGTTCCTCACGCCCCTGCCGGGCGGTGAACACCGTCTCGACGCCGACCGCGCCGAACACCTCCGCGCCCGCGAACGCCGCCGCCCCGAAGACATGGTCGAAATGCGGATGCGTCAGCGCGAGATGAGTCACACGACGACCGGCGAGTTCCTGTGCCCGAGCCCGCACCCGTGCCCCCTCCGCCAGGCTCGACCCGGCGTCGATCACCAGGGCCGTGCCCGCCCCGACGACCAGCCCCACCGTGCAGTCCCACACCGGCAGGCGGCACCGGCCGACCCCGGCCGCCAGCCGCTCCCACCCCAGCTCTTCCCAAGTCACCGTCATACCGCGACGCTAGCGGGGAAGCCTCCACGGGCACGGCATCGCAGGCCCGGCCTTGCCCCGGGCGTACCCCACGGCCGTACACTGGCCGGGGTGCGCTGGCACTCGGATGTGACGAGTGCCAGGCGAAGCGCCAAGGGGTCGACTTTCTGGAGGTGTGCGCGATGCTGAGTGAACGCAGGCTCCAGGTGCTGCGCGCCATCGTCCAGGACTACGTCGGCACCGAGGAGCCGGTCGGCTCCAAGGCGCTCACCGAGCGGCACAACCTCGGTGTCTCGCCGGCGACCGTGCGCAACGACATGTCGGCCCTGGAGGACGAGGGGTACATCGCCCAGCCGCACACCAGCGCGGGGCGGATCCCCACCGACAAGGGCTATCGGCTGTTCGTCGACAAGCTGGCCGGCGTCAAACCGATGACCGGCCCGGAGCGGCGCGCCATCCAGAACTTCCTGGACGGCGCCGTCGATCTCGACGACGTGGTGGCGCGGACCGTACGGCTGCTCGCGCAGCTGACGCGGCAGGTCGCCGTCGTGCAGTACCCGTCGCTCACACGGTCGACGGTGCGGCACGTCGAGCTGCTGTCCCTCGCCCCCGCGCGCGTGATGCTCGTCCTGATCACGGACACGGGACGGGTCGAGCAGCGGATGGTCGACTGCCCGGCGCCGTTCGGCGAGGCCTCGCTGGCCGACCTGCGGGCGCGGCTCAACAGCCGGATCGCCGGCCGTCGCTTCGCCGACGTGCCGCATCTGGTGGAGGACCTGCCCGAGGGTTTCGACGCCGAGGATCGCGGCACCGTCTCGATGGTGCTCTCCACCCTGCTGGAGACGCTCGTCGAGGAGAACGAGGAGCGGTTGATGATCGGCGGCACCGCCAATCTCACCCGCTTCGGACATGACTTTCCCCTCACCATCCGGCCCGTCCTGGAAGCCCTCGAGGAGCAGGTCGTGCTCCTCAAGCTCCTTGGCGAGGCGGGAGATTCGGGCATGACCGTACGCATCGGTCACGAGAACGCCTACGAGGGACTCAACTCCACTTCGGTGGTGTCGGTCGGCTACGGTTCGGGCGGCGAGGCAGTCGCCAAGCTCGGCGTGGTCGGACCGACCCGCATGGATTACCCGGGAACGATGGGAGCGGTACGCGCAGTGGCACGGTACGTCGGACAGATCCTGGCGGAGTCGTAAGTGGCCACGGACTACTACGCCGTTCTCGGCGTGCGCCGCGACGCGTCGCAGGAAGAGATCAAGAAGGCCTTCCGGCGGCTCGCACGCGAGCTGCACCCGGACGTCAACCCCGATCCGAAGACCCAGGAGCGGTTCAAGGAGATCAACGCCGCCTACGAGGTGTTGTCGGACCCGCAGAAGAAGCAGGTCTACGACCTCGGCGGGGATCCCCTGTCCCAGGCGGGCGGCCAGGGCGCGGGCGGCTTCGGAGCCGGCGGCTTCGGGAACTTCTCGGACATCATGGACGCCTTCTTCGGTACGGCGTCCCAGCGGGGTCCGCGCTCGCGCACCCGGCGCGGCCAGGACGCGATGATCCGGCTGGAGATCGAGCTCGACGAGGCGGCCTTCGGCACGACGAAGGACATCCAGGTCGACACCGCGATCGTCTGCACCACCTGCAGCGGCGAGGGTGCGGCACCGGGGACCTCCGCGCAGACGTGTGACATGTGCCGCGGTCGCGGTGAGGTGTCGCAGGTGACGCGGTCCTTCCTGGGCCAGGTCATGACCTCGCGCCCCTGCCCGCAGTGCCAGGGCTTCGGCACGGTCGTGCCGACGCCGTGCCCGGAGTGCGCCGGCGACGGCCGCGTCCGGTCCCGTCGGACCCTGACCGTCAAGATCCCCGCCGGTGTCGACAACGGCACCCGCATCCAGCTGGCCGGCGAGGGCGAGGTCGGGCCCGGTGGCGGTCCCGCCGGCGACCTGTACGTCGAGATCCACGAGCTGCCGCACTCGCAGTTCCAGCGGCGGGGTGACGACCTGCACTGCACGGTCACCCTCCCGATGACCGCGGCCTCCCTCGGCACCAAGGTCCCGCTGGAGACGCTGGACGGCCTGGAGGAGGTCGACATCCGGCCCGGCACCCAGTCCGGCCAGTCGATCCCGCTGCACAGCCGGGGCGTCACGCACCTGCGCGGCGGCGGACGCGGTGACCTCATCGTCCACGTCGAGGTGCAGACCCCGAACAAGCTCGATCCCGAGCAGGAACGTCTGCTGCGCGAGCTGGCCAAGCTGCGGGGCGAGGAGCGGCCCACGGGGCAGTTCCAGCCGGGACAGCAAGGGTTGTTCTCGCGGTTGAAGGACGCGTTCAACGGTCGTTGACGGGTGGCGGCGGAAGGCTGTTCCTCGCCCCCGCCGCCCCTTCCCGTTCCCGTCCCTGGAGGCTGCGCCCCCAGACCTCCGCTTCGGTCCTGAACGGGCCTCGTCCTCAAGCGCCGGACGGGCCGATGCCAAGGGGAAGGGTCGATTCGGACTTGTTCGGAGGACGTGACAACATGCCGTCATGTCCTCCGCACTGACCGATCTCTTCCCCCACCCGATCGTGCAGGCCCCCATGGCGGGCGGCGTCTCCGTACCGACGCTCGCCGCCGCCGTGTCCGAGGCCGGCGGGCTGGGGTTCCTCGCTGCCGGGTACAAGACGGCCGACGGCCTGTACCAGGAGATCAAGCAGTTGCGGAGCCTGACGGCCCGCCCGTTCGGCGTGAACCTCTTCATGCCGCAGCCGGAGTACGCGGACCCGGCCGCCGTCGACGTGTACGCCCATCAGCTGGCCGGCGAGGCCGCCTGGTACGAGACCGAGCTGGGCGACCCCGAGAGCGGCCGTGACGACGGCTACGAGGCCAAGCTCGCCGTGCTGCTCGACAACCCGGTGCCGGTGGTCTCGTTCCACTTCGGCGTGCCGAGCCGGGACCTGCTGGACTCGCTGCGCCGGGCCGGCACCTTCACGCTGGTCACCGCGACAACCGCAGAGGAGGCCCTCGCGGTCGAGCGGGCGGGCGCCGACGCGGTGATCGCGCAGGGCGTGGAGGCGGGCGGCCACCAGGGCACCCACCGCGACATCCCGGAGACCGACGGCTCGGGCATCGGGCTCCTGTCCCTGATAGCGCAGGTCCGCGAGACCGTGGGCATCCCGGTCGTCGCCGCCGGCGGCATCATGCGCGGCGGCCAGATCGCCGGCGTGCTCGCCGCGGGCGCCAGCGCGGCCCAGCTCGGTACGGCGTTCCTCGCCACCCCCGAGTCCGGCGCGTCCGCCGTGCACAAGCAGGCACTGACCAACCCCCTCTACGTGCGTACCGAGTTGACCCGCGCCTTCTCCGGCCGCCCGGCCCGCGGACTGGTCAACCGCTTCCTGCGCGAGCACGGCCCCTACGCGCCCGCCGCCTACCCGGAGATCCACCACCTGACCGCCCCGTTGCGCAAGGCGGCCGCCAAGGCGGGCGACGCGCAGGGCATGGCGCTGTGGGCGGGCCAGGGGCACCGGATGGCCCGTGAGCTGCCCGCCGGACAGCTGGTGGAGGTGCTTGCGGCCGAACTCGCCGCCGCCTGGACAGCGTTGTCGCGGGGCGGGGCGCGATGACGGCGCCGGTGTTCGTCGTCGAGCACGTCGACGCGGGCGGCGGGCAGTACGTCCTCGACGGGCCCGAGGGGCGTCACGCCGTCTCCGTGAAGCGGCTGCAGCCCGGCGAGAGTGTCGTCCTCACCGACGGTGCCGGGCGCTGGGCCGGGTGCGAGGTGGTCGGCACCGAGGGCAAGGACCGGCTGATCGTCCACATCGCGAACGTGTCCGAGGAACCTCCCCCGTCGCCCCGCATCACCGTCGTCCAGGCCCTCCCCAAGGGCGACCGCGGCGAGCTGGCCGTCGAGACGATGACCGAGACCGGCGTCGACGCGATCGTCCCCTGGGCGGCCTCCCGCTGCATCACGCAGTGGAAGGGCGACCGCGGCCTGAAGGCGCTCGGCAAGTGGCGGGCCACCGCCCGGGAGGCCGGCAAGCAGTCCCGCCGGGTGCGCTTCCCCGAGGTCGCGGACGCCGTAACCGGCAAGCAGGTTGCGGCACTTCTCGCCAAAGCCGACTTCGCCGCCGTACTGCACGAGAGCGGCGACGAGCCCCTGGCCACCGCCGCCCTGCCCGCCGAGGGCGAGATCGTGCTCGTCGTCGGCCCCGAAGGCGGTGTCTCCCCCGAGGAGCTGGCGCTCTTCGCGGAGGCGGGCGCGAAGGCGTACCGGCTCGGACCCACCGTGCTGCGGACGTCGACCGCCGGGACCGCGGCGACCGCCCTGCTCCTCGGCCGCTCCGGCCGCTGGTCCTGACCTCTGCCACCAGGAGAACGGTTCGTGGAACTCGCCCAGGTACGCCTGCTCGTCAGCGACTTCCCCGCCTGCTACCGCTTCTACGCCGAAGTCCTCGGTCTGAAGCCGCAGTCGGGGACGGCCGAGGGGCCGTACGAGAAGTTCAGCCCGGCCACCGGCTCCGCCGGAATAGCCCTCCA
This sequence comes from Streptomyces sp. Q2, assembly GCF_056820935.1. Classification (NCBI taxonomy): domain Bacteria; kingdom Bacillati; phylum Actinomycetota; class Actinomycetes; order Kitasatosporales; family Streptomycetaceae; genus Streptomyces; species Streptomyces sp. Q2. The sequence goes on from NZ_JBXEJE010000042.1 coordinate 26,900, forward strand.
GGACCGGGCCATGATGTCCGAGATCCTCGGCGACGAGCTGGGTGACGCGGCCACCGGCCACCGCTCCCTGGTGGTGCTGCGCGTCGACGCCCTGGACGCCTACTGCGAGGAGATCACCGCCCGCGGAGCCACCCTGCTGCGCGGCCCGGCGCCGATGACCGACCGGATGCGGGTCGCGCACCTCAAGGACCCGGAGGGCAATCTGGTGGAGCTGCAGGAGTGGCTGCTGCTGCGCGGCTGACGGCCACGGCGGGCAGCAGGCCCCAGCCGTCCAACTCCCCGCCGCCGGACAGCAGTCCGCGTTTCGCGGCCTCGTCGACCAGGGCGCGTACGACGCCGGGTTCGTGCAGGTTGACGTAGTGGCCGTGGGCGTCGCTCACGCCGCCCGAGTGGCCGGGGTAGCCGCCGCCCGCGTCGTGTCCCTCGCCGGACCGGAAGACGATCCGGGTGCGGACGCCGTCGCACAGCAGGGTGAGGGTCTCGCGGCAGGGCTCGCCCCCGCCGTGCCGGTGACGGACGTTCCACAGGTAGACGGTCCGCTCGTCCACCACGAGCCTTCTGAGGCTGCGTTCGTTGCGCATCCGTCCACGGTAACGAGCAGGCGCGCGAGTGGCCGTTTGCGCTCTACCGCGACGGGCGGGACAGTGGCAGGCTGCCTGGCATGGGGGCGTTGACGAGGATTCGGCGTCGGCCGCACGGGCGGCGCGTGGCGGCTGTGGTGACTCTGGGCGTGCTCGCCGTGGGTGGGACGGTCGCCTGCGATCCGAGCGGGCTGAACTCCGCGACCGTGGCGTACACGACCGACCAGACCGTGACCGACGAGCTGGAGCGGCAGAAGGCCGACGTGCGGTGGCTCAACTGCACGGCCTCGTACGGCGACAGCGGCGCGACGCCGACGGCCACCGAGAACGCCGTCGCCGATGTCGACTGCCAGGGCGAGACCGACGACGGCAAGGACATCACCGTCACCGGCAAGGTCACCCGAGCGGTCAGTGGGGCGTGTGTGCGCGGGGACCTGACCGCCAAGATCGACGGCAAGCAGTGGTTCCACGTCGAGGGGCTCGGGAACTGCGACGCGCGGACCACCCCGCCCGTCGACAACCCCGGTCAGCCCGGGCCGACGGTCACGGTGACCGTCACCAAGACCGTCTACTGCCAGAAGGCGCCCCAGTGCTGGCCGGACGGCAAGTGAGCCGCCGCAGCGGACGGCCGGTCGCGTGATCCAAACCTGGTTCAAACCCCTGTCACCGGTCGCCGTGCGTGCATAGGGTGATCGGGTGACACAGTCAGCGACCTCCGCGTATCTCCGGTTCCCCCACCTGCACGGCGAGTTGGTCGCCTTCACCGCCGAGGACGACGTGTGGCTGGCCCCGCTCGACGGCGGCCGGGCCTGGCGGGTCAGCGCCGACAACGTGCCGGTCACCCACCCCCGCATCTCGCCCGACGGCACCACCGTCGCCTGGACCTCCACCCGCGACGGCGCCCCCGAGGTGCACATCGCCCCGGTCGACGGCGGCCCCGCCAAGCGCCTGACGCACTGGGGCAGTTCACGCACCCAGACACGCGGCTGGACCGCGGACGGCGAGGTCCTCGCGCTCAGCACCTACGGCCAGGCGAGCCTGCGCCGCAGCTGGGCCCGCGCGATCCCGCTCGACGGCGGCCCGGCCACGACCCTGCCGTACGGCCCCGTCGGCGACGTCGCCCACGGCGGCCCGGGCACGGTCCTGCTGTCCGCGCCGATGGGACGCGAGGCGGCCTGGTGGAAGCGGTACCGGGGCGGTACGGCGGGCAAGCTGTGGATCGATCGCGAGGGCGAGGGCGAGTTCGTACGGCTGCACGAAGAGCTGGACGGGAACATCGAGTACCCCGTGTGGACGGGCGACCGGATCGCCTTCCTGTCCGACCACGAGGGCACCGGCGCGCTGTACTCCTCCCTCGCCGACGGCTCCGACCTGCGGCGGCACACGCCGCTCGACGGTTTCTACGCCCGGCACGCGGCCGGGGACGGCACCCGGGTCGTGTACGCGTCCGCCGGTGAACTGTGGATCCTGGACGACCTCGACGGCGCCGAGCCCCGCTGGCTCGACGTGCGGCTCGGCGGACAGCACACCGACCGGCAGCCGTTCACGGTGAACGCCTCCCGCTGGTTCGGCTCGGCCGCCCCCGACCACACCGCGCGCGGCAGCGCGGTCGCCGTGCGCGGAGCCGTGCACTGGGTGACCCACCGCGCCGGCCCGGCCCGCGCACTCTCCGCCGAACCCGGCGTACGGGCCCGGCTGCCGCGCACCTTCCGCGCCGAGGGCGAGGAGTGGGTGGTGTGGGTGACGGACGCCGAGGGCGACGACGCCCTGGAGTTCGCGCCGGCCACCGGTCACGCGCCCGGCGCCACCCCGCGCCGGCTCGCCGCCGGACAGCTCGGCCGGGTCCTCGGGCTCGCCATGGCACCCGACGGCAGCCGGGCCGCGGTCGCCGCGCACGACGGACGGGTCCTGCTCGTCGAACGTGAGACGGGCGAGGTCCGCGAGGTCGACCGCAGCGAGGAGGGGGACGTCTCCGGGCTGGTCTTCTCGCCCGACTCGGCCTGGCTCGCCTGGTCGCACCCCGGCCCGGGCCCGCTGCGTCAGCTCCGGCTCGCCAACACCACCGACCTCTCGGTCACCGAGGCGACCCCGCTGCGGTTCCGGGACTACGCCCCGGCGTTCACCCTCGACGGCAAGCACCTCGCCTTCCTCTCCAACCGCTCCTTCGACCCGGTCTACGACGAGCACGTCTTCGACCTGGCCTTCGTGGTCGGCGACCGCCCGCACCTGATCACGCTGGCCGCGACCACGCCCTCCCCGTTCGGCCCGCAGCGGCACGGCCGCCCCTTCGAGGCGCCCGACAAGGACGAGACGCCCGACAGCGAGGGCACCCCGGCCACCCGGATCGACCTGGAAGGCCTCGCCGACCGGATCGTGCCGTTCCCGGTGGAGGCGGCCCGCTACTCCAACCTGCGGGCGGCGAAGGACGGCGTGCTGTGGCTGCGGCACCCGGTGCGCGGGGTCCTCGGCTCCTCCCGGGCCACCCCGGACGACCCGGACCCGCACACCGAGCTGGAGCGCTACGACCTCGCCCAGCAGCGCATCGAGCACCTCGCCGTCGACGCCGACCACTTCGCCGTCAGCGGCGACGGCAAGCGGGTACTGCTGTGGACCGACGGCCGGCTCAAGGTCGTCCCCAGCGACCGGCGTGCCTCGAACGACGACGACAGCGACACGAACATCACCGTCGACCTCACCCGCGTACGGCAGACCGTCGACCCGGCGGCCGAGTGGCGGCAGATGTACGAGGAGACCGGCCGCGTCATGCGGGACCACTTCTGGCGCCCCGACATGAACGGGGTCGACTGGCCCGGCGTCCTCGACCGCTACCGTCCCGTGCTGGACCGGGTCGCCACCCACGACGACCTCGTCGACCTGCTGTGGGAGGTCCAGGGCGAGCTCGGCACCTCGCACGCCTACGTCGTCCCGCGCGGCGGACACGGCGGCGGGCCCCGGCAGGGCCTGCTCGGTGCGGACATCTCCCGCCACGCGGACGGGACCTGGGTCATCGACCGCATCCTGCCGACCGAGACCTCCGACCCGGACGCCCGCTCCCCACTGGCCGCGCCCGGTGTCGCGGTGCGCGCAGGGGACGCGATCGTGGCGGTGGCCGGAATGCCCGTCGACCCGGTGACCGGACCCGGACCGCTCCTCGTCGGTACGGCGGGCAAGCCCATCGAGCTGACGATCTCGCCGTCCGGCGGGGGCGAGGTGCGGCACGCGGTGGTCGTCCCCACGGCGGACGAGGAGCCGCTGCGCTACCACGCGTGGGTCGCGGACCGGCGGGCGTACGTCCACGAGAAGTCCGGCGGCCGGCTGGGCTACCTCCACGTGCCGGACATGCAGGCGCCCGGCTGGGCCCAGATCCACCGCGACCTGCGGGTGGAAGTCGCCCGGGAGGGACTGGTCGTGGACGTCCGCGAGAACCGCGGCGGGCACACGTCCCAGCTCGTCGTCGAGAAGCTGGCCCGGCGGATCGTCGGCTGGGCCGTGCCGCGCGGGATGCGGCCCTACAGCTACCCGCACGACGCGCCCCGCGGGCCGGTCGTCGCCGTCGCCAACGAGTTCTCCGGCTCGGACGGGGACATCGTCAACGCGGCGATCAAGGCGCTGGGGATCGGGCCGGTGGTCGGTACGCGGACGTGGGGCGGGGTGATCGGGATCGACAGCCGCTACCGGCTGGTCGACGGGACGCTGATCACCCAGCCGAAGTACGCGTTCTGGCTGGAGGGTTACGAGTGGGGGGTCGAGAACCACGGCGTCGACCCGGACGTGGAGGTCGTGCAGCGGCCGCAGGACCATGCGGCGGGGCGGGACGTGCAGTTGGACGAGGCGGTGCGGGTGGCGCTGGAGGCGTTGGAGTCGGCTCCGGCGAAGGTTCCGCCGGTGTTGCCCACCTAGGGGCGCGGGGAACTGCGCGACAAGCCACAGAGCAGCAGCACCCCGCGACGATACGATGCCCAAGCGCGATCAACCCGTTCAACCCGTTCGACCCCCGGAGGGAACCGCATGGCAGGGGAACCGCAGGACGACTGTCTGTTCTGCAAGATCGTCGGGGGGAGCATCCCGGCGACGATCGTCCGTGAGACCGACACCACCGTCGCGTTCCGGGACATCAACCCCCAGGCGCCCACGCACGTCCTGGTGATCCCGAAGGCCCACCACAGGGACGCCGCCGCGCTCGCCACCGAAGCGCCGGAGCTCGCCGCCGACGTCCTGCGCGAGACCCAGGCCGTCGCCGACGACGAGAAGCTGGAGAGCTACCGCATCGTCTTCAACACCGGCAGCGGCGCCGGGCAGACCGTCTGGCACGCCCACGCGCACGTCCTCGGCGGCCGCGGCCTGCAGTGGCCCCCCGGATAGCTGGCCGTGTCCGTACGTGAACTGGTCGTCCTCGGCACCGCCAGCCAGGTCCCGACCCGGCACCGCAACCACAACGGCTATCTGCTGCGGTGGGACGGCGAGGGCATCCTGTTCGACCCCGGCGAGGGCACGCAGCGGCAGATGCTGCGCGCCGGGGTCGCCGCGCACGACCTGAACCGGATCTGCGTCACGCACTTCCACGGGGACCACTCACTGGGTCTCGCCGGAGTCATCCAGCGCATCAACCTCGACCGGGTCCCGCACGAGGTCACCGCCCACTACCCGCGCTCCGGGCAGCGCTTCTTCAACCGGCTGCGGTACGCCACCGCCTACCGGGAGACGGTCGAGCTCGTCGAGGCGCCGGTGGCGGCGGACGGGACGATCGCCGAAACCCCCGGCTACACCCTGGACGCCCGCAAGCTCTCGCACCCCGTCGAGTCCTACGGCTACCGCCTCACCGAGCCGGACGGCCGCCGCATGCTGCCCGACCGGCTCGCCGCGCACGGCATCAAGGGCCCGGACGTGGGACGGATCCAACGGGAAGGTGTCCTCGACGGCGTCTCGCTCGACGACGTCAGCGAGACGCGCCGCGGGCAGCGGTTCGCGTTCGTCATGGACACCCGGCTGTGCGACGGCGTGTACGCGCTCGCCGAGGGCTGCGACCTGCTGGTCATCGAGTCGACGTTCCTGGACGAGGACGAGCAACTGGCCGTCGAGCACGGCCACCTGACCGCCGGTCAGGCCGCGCGGGTCGCGCGGGACGCCGGGATACGGCACCTCGTGCTCACCCACTTCAGCCAGCGTTACTCCGAGCCGGAGGAGTTCGAGCGGCAGGCGCGGGCCGCAGGGTTCGAGGGCGAGTTGACGGTCGCGCACGATCTGCTGAGGGTGTCGGTTCCGAAGCGTCGGTGAAACCGCCGTACCATGCTTCGATGTCCCTCCCCAAAGCTGAACTGCACCTCCATATCGAAGGCACCCTGGAGCCGGAGCTGGCCTTCGAGCTGGCCGCCCGCAACGGCGTCGAGCTGCCGTACGCCGACACGGACCAGCTGCGCAAGGCGTACCAGTTCGAGGATCTCCAGTCCTTCCTGAACCTGTACTACGAGCTCATGGCCGTGCTCCGCACCGAGCAGGACTTCGCTGACCTGGCGAACGCCTACCTCGCCCGCGCCGCCGCTCAGGGCGTGCGGCACGCGGAGATCTTCTTCGACCCGCAGGCCCACATCGCGCGGGGCGTCGGCATGGGGACGGTCGTGGAGGGGTTGTGGCGGGCGCTGGGCGACAGCGAGGCCGCACATGGCGTCTCCACCCAGCTGATCATGTGCTTCCTGCGCGACGAGTCCGCCGAGTCGGCGCTCGAGACCCTGGAGGCGGCAAGGCCGTACCTCGACCGGATCGTCGGCATCGGGCTCGACTCGGCCGAGGTCGGGCATCCGCCGGTGAAGTTCCGCGAGGTGTACGAGGCCGCCGCCGCCCTCGGGCTGCGGCGCGTGGCGCACGCCGGTGAGGAGGGGCCGCCGGAGTACATCACCGAGGCCCTGGACGTGCTGGGCGTGGAGCGGATCGACCACGGCCTGCGCTGCATGGAGTCCCCCGAACTGGTCGAGCGGCTCGTCCGGGACCGCGTCCCGCTCACCCTGTGCCCTCTCTCCAACGTCCGGCTGCGCGCCGTCGACGTCCTCGCCGAGCACCCGCTGCCCGCGATGCTGGAGGCCGGGCTGCTGTGCACGGTCAACTCCGACGACCCGGCCTACTTCGGCGGCTACGCGGGCGACAACTTCGACGCCGTACGCCAGGCGCTGGGCCTCGGTGAGGAGCGGCTGCGCGAGCTGGCCCGCAACTCCTTCGTCGCGTCCTTCCTGGAGCACGACGAGGAGCGACGGGCGCGCTATCTGGCCGAGGTGGAGGCGTACGACTTCCCGTAGGCCGTCGGTTCCTCAGGACCCCGGTGCGGCGGTGCCCGCCTGCCGGGGCCCTGCCGTGTCGTAGGACCGCTGGGCGGGGACGGCCGGGGTGTCGATCGGGATCTCCACGACCGGCTGCTCGGGGACGCCGGCCTGCGGGAGCACGTCGGCCGGGGTGCCGGTCGAGGCGGCGACCACGGCGGCCGGGGTGCCGCCCCGGCGGCGCACCGCGCCGGTGAGCAGCGGGCGCCCGCCGGTGTGCACGGCCACGGCGGTCATCGGGAGTGCCACGACCAGCAGTCCGAGGCCGAGGAGCGTGCCCATGGCCGGGAAGCCGGCCCGCGCGGACAGCAGACTGCCGGCGAGCGGGCCGGCCGCCGTGCCGAGCGAGGACGCCGAGCCGACGAGCACCGCCCACCGGCCGCGCGGGTCGAGGGAGGCGGCGAGGCCGATGACGTACGACAGGACGATCGGGTAGAGCGTGTTCCAGGCGATCTCGCCGGCCGCGAAGGTCGGCAGGTCGGTGGCGGACGCGCTGAGCGCGATGCAGCCGGCGATGAGGACGGTGCCCGCGCCGACGGGCAGCGCCCGGCCGAGCCGGGGCCCGAGCGCCCCCGCGCCGATGACTCCGAGGAGCCCGGCGCCCAGCGCCACGGCGAAGACGACGCCGACGGTCGCCTCCGTCAGATGTGCCTGGGTGAGGCCGATCCGGCCGCTGACGCCCCACAGGGAGTTCTGTGCGAGCGACCAGAAGAGCATCGCGGTGGCGAGGACGAGACCGGAGCGCAGGTGGGGGAGCGGATTCCGGTGTCGGCGGGAGTGCCGGGTGGCGGCCGTACGGGCCGGGAGACGGCTCGTCAGCGGCCAGACGGCCGCCGCGGTCAGGGCGATCGCGGCGAGCGGCAACCCGTGGCCGGGGCCGAGGTGCGGGACCGTCAGATAGACCGTGCCCGCGAGCGCGGAGACGCTCAGCAGACCCAGCGTGGTGGTGCGGTGCGGGTCCGGCTGGGCGGCGATTCCGGTGGCGGCGACCGTGGTGGCCGTACCGGAACCGAAGCCGCCGAGCAGCGCGCCCGCGACCACGGCCGGGACGGAGGTGGTGAGGGCGGCAGTGCCGTAGCCGACGACGGCCAGCGCCAGTGCGGCGCGGGCGAGGGTGCGCGGGCCGACGCGGTCGACCCGCGAGGCGAGCAGGAAGCCGGCCGCGGCCGAACTCAGCAGCAGGGCACTGCCGATGGCGCCCGCCTGCGTGGCGGACAGTGGTAGTCCCGAGTCGAGCCTGCCGACGGTCGTCGGGAGGAGGTACGGGGCGAGGTACCCGGCCGTGAAAAGGGCAACGAGGGGCCAGGGCGTGGTGGTGCGGGCGAACACGGGCGTTCCCAGGGCATGCGAAAGAAGCGGCTCAAAAAAAGGGGGTTGGGCGACGACCGTCGACGGACAGGAACGCGCGGCCAATTTGTATCAAGCACGCGGTTCGGGAAAGAAACGCGGGGGGTGTGATGTGGCGCACGTTGTGTTTGGGGCTGGTGATGCCGGGTAAACGCAGCGCCTCTCTGTACGTCGCGGGTAGTCGTGCCGCTGGGCGGCACGGGTGGGCGCGGACGGGTGGGGGCGGACGGCACCCCGCAGCGCCGGGCGGCGCGGCCTACCCCCGGCACCAGCCCCGGGCACCCTCGCAATCCGACGCTAGCGCCAGTGCACCGCCCCGCCTCCCGCAGGCGGCGCCGCCGTCGCCGTCGCCTCGATCTTGCCCCTGATCTCCCGCATCACCGCGACGATCTGCGCCTCGTGCTCCGTCGTCAGCCGGGCCACCGGCACCGAGCAGCTGACGGCGTCCTGGGCGGGGGAGTCGTAGCGCAGGGCGAAGCCGAAGCCGACGATGCCGAGGACGCCCTCCTCGCGGTCGATCGAGTAGCCGCGGCTGCGGACCCACGCCAGGTCCGCCGCCAGTGACTCCCGGCTGGTGTGCGAGTTCGGGGTGAGCGCCTCGTACGGCCCGTCGGGCAGCTCGGCGTCGTCCCGTTCGGCAAGCAGCGCCTTGCCCAGGGCGCCCACGTGGGCCGGCAGCCGGCGCCCCACCCGGCTGATGGTCCGCAGGTACTCGTGCGACTCGCGCGTCGCCAGGTACGCCACGCCCCGGCCGTCGAGCCGCCCCATGTGGATCGTCTCGCCCAGCGCCTGGGAGGCCTCGTCGAGGTACGGCCGTACGAGGCGCACGCGCGGGTCGGAGTCGAGGTAGCTGGTGCCGGTGAGCAGGGCGTGGATACCGATGCCGTACAGGGAGCCGGTGACGTCCGTGCGGACCCAGCCGCGCGAGATCAGGGTCTGCAGCAGCGCGTACATCGAGCTGCGCGGCACGCCCAGCTCGTCGGCGAGCTCCTGCAGCCGCGCCGGACGGTCGCCCCGCGCGGCGAGCAGTTCCAGCAGCTCGACCGTGCGTGCGGCCGACTTCACCTCGCGGACGCCCCCTGTCTCTGACATGCGTCGATCGTAAGCGCGGACGTCCGGCCCATTGACGGAAATCGTTCGCGTATCTAATCTTCATCTTCATACGTGGATGTCATCTACATAGGGAGATGAGTGAGGGTGAGTCCTGACACCGGCGCCGTGACGCGGAGACTGCGGCAGGGCATGGTGAACGGCGTGCTGTCGTTCCCGCTGACCAGCTTCCACGACGACGGCTCCCTCGACCCGGACGGCTACCGCGCCTATGTCGCGGACCGGATCGCCACCGGCCCCGGCGCCGTCTTCCCCGCCTGCGGCACCGGCGAGTTCTTCTCGCTGGACGAGGACGAGTACCGGCAGGTCGTCACCATCACCGTCGAGGAAGCCGGCGGCCACGTGCCCGTCGTCGCCGGGATCGGCTACGGCTGGGCGCAGGCCGTCCGCTTCGCGCGCATCGCCGAGGAGGCCGGAGCCGACGCGCTCCTCGTCCTGCCGCACTACCTGGTCGCCGCCCCGCAGGACGGACTCGTCGCCCAGCTGGAGCAGATCGCGGCCCGCACCCGGCTGCCGCTCATCGCCTACCAGCGCGGGCAGGTCGCCTTCGCGGTCGCCTCCCTGCAGCGCATCGCCGGCATCCCGACCGTCGTCGGCCTCAAGGACGGCCACAGCGACCTCGACCGGCTCCAGCGCCTCACCCTCGCCGCCCCCGAGGACTTCCTCTTCTTCAACGGCGCCGCCACCGCCGAGATCCAGGCCCGCGCCTACGCCACCGTCGGCGTCCCCGCCTACTCCTCCGCCGTCCACGCATTCGCCCCCGAGATCGCGAACGCCTTCTTCACCGCGTTCCAGGGCGGCGACCACGGCACCGTCGACAAGCTGCTGCGCGACTTCTACGTCCCGCTCGTCGAACTCCGCGACCGGGTACCCGGATACGCCGTGTCCCTCGTGAAGGCGGCGGCCCGGCTGCGCGGCGCTCCCGTGGGACCCGTGCGCGCCCCGCTCACCGACCCCTCGGCCGCCGACCTGGCCGAGCTCGAACAGCTGCTGACCACCGGACTCGACCTCGTGGGAGCCGCCCTGTGAACCTCTCCATCGCGGACGTACGGCTGACCCCGATCCTGGTCGCCGACCCGCCGCTGCTGAACACACAGGGCGTGCACCAGCCGTACACGCCCCGGCTGATCGTGGAGGTCGTGACGGCCGACGGGATCACCGGCGTCGGCGAGACGTACGGCGACACCAAGTACCTGGAACTGGCCAGGCCGTTCGCGCGGAAGCTGGTCGGCCGCCAGGTGAGCGACCTGAACGGCCTGTTCGTCCTCGCCGACGAGGTGGCCGTCGACGGCTCCCGGGTCTCCGGTCAGGCCGACGTCGGCGGACTGCGCGGCGTCCAGACCGCCGACAAGCTGCGCCTGTCCGTCGTGTCCGCCTTCGAGGTGGCCTGCCTCGACGCCCTGGGCAAGGCGCTCGGACTGCCCGTGCACGCCCTGCTGGGCGGCAAGCTGCGGGACGCGGTGGAGTACAGCGCGTACCTCTTCTACAAGTGGGCGGACCATCCCGAGGGCGTACGGGCCGAGAAGGACGACTGGGGCGCCGCCGTCGACCCGGCCGGGGTCGTCGAGCAGGCCCGGAAGTTCACCGAGCGCCACGGCTTCACCTCCTTCAAGCTCAAGGGCGGTGTCTTCCCGCCGGACGAGGAGATCGCGGCCGTACGGGCGCTGGCCGAGGCGTTTCCCGGACACCCGCTGCGGCTCGACCCCAACGGGGCGTGGAGCGTCGCGACCTCGCTGAAGGTGGCGAAGGAGCTCGGGGACGTCCTCGAGTACCTGGAGGACCCGGCGCTCGGTACAGCGGCCATGGCCGAGGTCGCCGCCGGTACGGATGTTCCCCTCGCCACCAACATGTGCGTGACGACCTTCGCGGAGATCAAGGAGGCGTTCACCCAGGGTGCCGTCCAGGTGGTGCTCTCCGACCACCACTACTGGGGCGGACTGCGCAACACCCGGCAACTCGCCGCCATCTGCCGCACCTTCGGCGTCGGGGTGTCCATGCACTCCAACACCCACCTGGGGATCTCGCTGGCCGCGATGACCCATGTCGCGTCCACCGTCCCGGACCTCCACCACGCCTGCGACTCCCACTACCCCTGGCAGTCGGAGGACGTCCTCACCGAGCGCCTCACCTTCGAGGGCGGCAAGGTCACCGTCTCGGACGCACCCGGCCTGGGCGTCGAACTCGACCGGGACCGGCTCCGGTTCCTCCACCAGCGCTGGCTCGACGACGACGGTTCGCTGCGCGAGCGGGACGACGCGGCGGCGATGCGGGTCGCCGAGCCCGGCTGGGCCGCACCGGCCGTTCCCCGCTGGTAGGCGGCCCCGCTCGACATCCGACCGCGGTACGGCACGGGCGCGACGTCCGGATCCGGTCACGGGCGGAGAAGGCTCCGGCGAGCGGCTCCGGCGAGCGGCTCCGGCGTACGGCTGGGCGCAGGAGGCCGCCCAGGCGGGGGGCAGGGCGGCCGGGACGGCGCATCCGGGCGGGACCCGCGGTGCCCCGGCCGCGACCCGCGGCCGCCGTGACGTGACCTGCGGCTACGCCGTGACGACGGCGCGTCGACCCTGGCTTGGTGCAGACTGGCCTGATCGGCACCACGTCAGGGAGCGCACCGTGATCGCGTCCACCGCGTCCATCGGAAAGGGACCGTCGCACCTCGGAGAGGCCGGGCACCCCCGGGCCCAGGTCGACCCGCTCGCCGCCCTGCGCACCCCCGGCGAACCACCCTGGGACGTGTACCTCACGGGCACCGTCTTCCTCGACATCATCTTCACGGGGCTCGACTCCGCCCCGGTGCGCGGGACCGAGTCCTGGGCGCGCGGAATGGGGTCCAGCCCGGGCGGCGTGGCGAACATGGCGACCGCGCTGGCCCGCCTCGGCCTGCGGACCTCCCTGGCGGCCGCGTTCGGCGACGACCACTACGGCGAGTACTGCTGGGACGCGCTGGAGACGGGCGAGGGCATCGACCTCACGCCGTCCCGCACGGTTCCCGGCTGGCACTCGCCGGTCACCGTCTCCATGGCGTACGAGGGGGAGCGCACGATGATCTCCCATGGCCACGAGCCGCCCCCCGACGCCGAGCTCATCGACGAGGGCGCGCCCGAGTGTCCGCCACGCGCGCGTGCCGCCATCGCCTCGCTCACGCCGGGCAGACGGGCGCCCTGGATCGCGCAGGCCGCCCGCAAGGGGGCGCGGATCTTCGGTGACGTCGGGTGGGACGACACGGGGGCGTGGGATCTGGCGGGGCTGCCCGACCTGGAGCACTGCGAGGCGTTCCTGCCGAACGCGGAGGAGGCGATGCGGTACACGGGGGCGGCGTGTCCGCGCGCGGCCGCCCACGCGTTGACCGCCCACGTTCCGGTGGCTGTCGTCACCCTCGGTGCGGAGGGGGCGTACGCGGTGGACCGCCGGACGGGGGAGACGGCGGAGGTGCCGGCGATCGCCGTGGAGGCGCTGGATCCGACCGGGGCGGGGGACGTGTTCGTGGCGGGCTTCGTCACCGGCACCCTGGCGGGGTGGCCGCTGGCCGACCGGCTGGCGTTCGGCGGGCTGACGGCCGCGTTGTCCGTGCAGGAGTTCGGCGGGTCGCTGTCGGCGCCCGGGTGGTCCGAGATCGGGGCGTGGTGGCGGAAGGTGCAGTCGGTGGACGGGCAGGATCCGACGGCGCTGCGGCGGTACGGGTTCCTGGCGGGGCTGGTGCCCGAGGAGGCGGCGCGGCCGTGGCCGTTGCGACGGGCCGTGCCGACGATCGGGTTCGGCCGGTCGGCGTGAACCGCCCGGCCCTGCGGGGACCGTCCCCGCGGCCCCGCCCCGGGAACGGCCGGTGAAAAGCCCTACGGCGTTGTCAGTGCACCGTCGTACCCTTGGTATCGCGAGGCCGCTCTCAGCTACGCGGCCGTGATGAGGAGGAACCGCAGGCCTACAGAGCCGGCCCATGACTCAGACACCCACAGCTCACACACCCGCGCAGGGGCAGGCCAGAGCACAGTTCACCGTCCCCGCCCAGCACCCCATGGTGACCGTACTGGGTTCCGGCGACTCCCTACTGCGCGTGATCGAGAAGGCGTTCCCGGCGGTCGACATCCACGTCCGCGGAAACGAGATCAACGCGGTCGGCGCAGCCGCCGAAGTCGCACTCATCCAGCGCATGTTCGACGAGATGATGCTGGTGCTCCGCACCGGACAGCCGATGACGGAGGACGCAGTGGAACGCTCGATCGCCATGCTGAGAGCCAGTGAGAGCGGCGAGAGCGACGGCGAGGAGACCCCCGCCGAGGTGCTCACGCAGAACATCCTCTCCTCGCGCGGCCGCACGATCCGCCCCAAGACCCTCAACCAGAAGCGGTACGTCGACGCGATCGACAAGCACACGGTCGTCTTCGGCATCGGCCCGGCCGGCACCGGCAAGACCTACCTCGCCATGGCCAAGGCGGTGCAGGCCCTGCAGTCCAAGCAGGTCACCCGCATCATCCTGACCCGCCCGGCGGTGGAGGCGGGAGAGCGCCTCGGATTCCTCCCGGGCACCCTCTACGAGAAGATCGACCCGTACCTGCGCCCGCTGTACGACGCGCTGCACGACATGCTGGACCCCGACTCGATCCCGCGGCTGATGGCGGCGGGGACGATCGAGGTCGCGCCGCTGGCGTACATGCGCGGTCGCACGCTCAACGACGCCTTCATCATTCTCGACGAGGCCCAGAACACGAGCCCCGAACAGATGAAGATGTTCCTGACCCGTCTCGGCTTCGACTCGAAGATCGTGATCACGGGTGACGTGACCCAGGTGGACCTGCCGAGTGGCACGAAGTCCGGGCTGCGGCAGGTGCAGGAGATCCTGGAGGGTCTCGACGACGTCCACTTCTCGCGGCTCACGTCCCACGATGTCGTACGGCACAAGCTGGTCGGCCGTATCGTCGACGCGTACGAGAAGTACGACAGCGAGAACGGTACGGAGAACGGCACCCACAAGGGCGCCCGTAACAAGCGGAAGTAGACCAGCGCGACCATGTCGATCGACGTCAACAACGAGTCCGGAACCGAGGTCGACGAGCAGGCGATCCTCGACATCGCCCGCTACGCGCTCGCGCGGATGCGCATCCACCCGCTCTCCGAGCTCTCGGTGATCGTCGTGGACGAACACGCCATGGAGCAGTTGCACATCCAGTGGATGGACCTGCCGGGGCCGACCGATGTCATGTCCTTCCCCATGGACGAGCTGCGTCCGCCGTCGAAGGACGACGAGGAGCCCCCGCCGGGGCTGCTCGGCGACATCGTGCTGTGCCCCGAGGTCGCCGAGAAGCAGGGCAAGGAAGCGGACACGCAGCACTCCATGGACGAGGAGCTCCAGCTCCTCACCGTCCACGGAGTGCTGCACCTTCTCGGTTACGACCACGAGGAGCCCGACGAGAAGGCCGAGATGTTCGGGCTGCAGGCCGCCATCGTGGACGGCTGGCGTGGGGAGAAGGGCCTGACCGGTCCGTCCCCGGCTCCGACCGTCTCATGAGTCCGACCCTCGTCTCCGGCGCGATCGCCCTGGTCGTCGTCGCCTGGCTCGCCGCCTGCGCGGAGGCGGGCCTCGCGCGGGTCTCCAGCTTCCGGGCCGAGGAGGCCGTGCGGACCGGCCGCCGCGGCAGCGAGAAGCTCGCCCGGATCGCCGCCGACCCGACCCGCTACCTGAACGTGGCGCTGCTGGTGCGCGTCGCCTGCGAGATGGCGGCCGCCGCCCTCATCACCTACGCCTGCCTGCAGGAGTTCGCCGGGACCACCGAGGCGCTCCTGGTCGCGATCGGGGTGATGGTCCTGGTGTCGTACGTGGCCGTCGGGGTCTCGCCGCGCACCATCGGCCGCCAGCACCCGCTCAACACGGCGACGGCGGCGGCGTACGTCCTGCTCCCGCTCGCGCGGATCATGGGCCCGATCCCGTCCCTGCTGATCCTCATCGGCAACGCCCTCACCCCCGGCAAGGGCTTCCGCCGCGGCCCCTTCGCGTCCGAGGCGGAGCTGCGGGCGCTGGTCGACCTCGCCGAGAAGGAGTCGCTGATCGAGGACGAGGAGCGCCGTATGGTGCACTCCGTCTTCGAGCTGGGCGACACGCTCGTACGGGAGGTCATGGTCCCGAGGACCGACCTCGTCGTGATCGAGCGCTACAAGACGATCCGTCAGGCGCTGACCCTGGCGCTCAGGTCCGGATTCTCGCGCATCCCCGTCACCGGGGAGAGCGAGGACGACGTCGTCGGGATCGTGTATCTGAAGGACCTGGTCCGCAAGACGCACATCAGCCGGGACGCGGAGAGCGAGCTGGTGTCGACGGCCATGCGGCCGGCCGCCTTCGTGCCCGACACCAAGAACGCCGGTGACCTGCTGCGGGAGATGCAGCAGGACCGCAACCACGTGGCCGTGGTCATCGACGAGTACGGCGGCACGGCCGGAATCGTCACCATCGAGGACATCCTCGAGGAGATCGTCGGCGAGATCACCGACGAGTACGACCGCGAACTCCCGCCGGTGGAGGAACTGGGCGACGACCGCCACCGCGTGACCGCCCGCCTCGACATCACCGACCTCGGCGAGCTGTACGGCCTGGAGGAGTACGACGACGAGGACGTGGAGACCGTCGGCGGGCTGCTGGCGAAGGCGCTGGGCAGGGTCCCGATCGCCGGGGCGTCGGCCGTCGTCGAACTTCCCGATGGGCGCGAGCTGCGGCTGACGGCAGAGGCCGCCGCGGGCCGCCGGAACAAGATCGTGACGGTGCTGGTGGAGCCGGTCGGGGCCTCCGCGGACGAGGAGGCGAAGGCGGAGTGACCCCGCAGGAGCTGCGCGCCTTCTGTCTCTCCTTCAACGCGGCCGTGGAGGACTTCCCGTTCAACCCGCAGACGTCCGTCTTCAAGGTGCGGGGCAAGCTGTTCGCCCTGACGAATCTCGACGCGCGGCCTCTGACGGTGAACCTCAAGTGCGACCCGGAGGACGCGGTGCGGCTCCGTGAGGAGCACCCCGGGCTCGTCATTCCCGGCTACCACATGAACAAGCGCCACTGGAACACGGTCACGGTCGACGGCGACCTCCCCGACCGGCTGGTCCGGGAGCTCGTCGAGGACTCCTACGACCTGGTGGTGGCCGGTCTCCCGCGCGCCGACCGGCTCCGCCTCGACCGGCCGTGAACCGCGTACATCGCTGCCGGACAACGGTGAAGCCCCGCCCGGCGTGATGCGGGACGGGGCTTGGTGTGGAGCGCTGGGCAGGCCTTGCACCTGCATCTCCCCGCAGGAAGCGGGGCGTCTTTCCTTGGACCACCAACGCGTGACCGGCGACCAGTAGCTGTGGCGTTCGGCTCAAGATCAATCGTACCGCATATCTGGGTGCCTCACCCCGCGGCGGGGGCGTCGCGGCGGTTCTACGTATGCTCACCTCATGACCGACAGCAGCGCGCTCGACCCCGAGGACCGCAAGATCGTCACCCTGGCCCGTTCGGCGCGGGCCCGTAACGGTGTGCCCGAGGGGGCGGCCGTACGCGACGAGACCGGGCGGACGTATGTCGCCGGGACCGTCGACCTCGACTCGCTGAAGCTGAGCGCCCTGCAGACGGCGGTGGCGATGGCGGTGGCCTCGGGCGCCAAGTCCCTGGAGGCGGCCGCGGTCGTGACGGACGCGGAGTCGGCGGCACCGGAGGACCGGGCAGCCGTACGGGATCTGGGCGGACCCGAGACGCCGGTGCTGGTGGCGGGGCCGGACGGGGCCGTGCGGGCGACGGTCTCCGCGGGCTGACCGGCTCACCGGACCGGGGGCGTGTCCAGATACCGCCCGAGTGCCGGGGCGAGCAGACCCACCAGCGTGTCCCGGTCGGCCGAGGCCAGTGGCTCCATCGGGACCACGTGCCGCGCCACCATCAGGCCGATCAGCTGGGCCCCCACCAGGGTGGCGCGGGTCGCCGCGTCGGGTCCGGGGTGGGTCCGCGCCAGGGTGCCGTGGAGTTCCACGGCGACGAAGTGCCGTAGCCGTGCGGCGGCCTCGGCGTGCGAGACCGTGGAGCGGACGACCGCCAGGACGGCGTCGCGGCGTTCCGGAGCCTCCCACTGGTCCAGGCAGGCACGGAGGATGCGCTCCGCGGCGCCGACAGCGACCCCGACCGGCGGCACCCCGACCGGTGGCACCCCTACAGGCGCTCCACCGGTGGCGGCCGCCGTGGGGATGTCGAGGCTCGGCGCCCGGCCGATCGCGGCCACGAAGACGTCCTCCTTCGGGCCGAAGAAGTGGTGGACGAGTGACGCGTCGACCCCGGCGGCGCGGGCGATGGCCCGCAGGGTCGTGCCCGAGTAGCCGCGTTCGGCGAAAACGGTGCGGGCCGCGTCGAGTATCTGCGCGCGGGCGCTGCCGGTGCCCGGTCGGCGGCCCCTGCTCCTGGGACTCATGACGGCGGTTCCGACAGGAGGGTCCCGAGGTGGGCCGACACGGCCGCGGCCATCCCGGGCTCGGGCGGATCCAGCGCGGGGACCCCGGCGCAGGAGAGCAGCGTGACGCCCAGCAGGACGCTCGCCGTGGCCCCCGCACCTAGGGCCGGGTCCCGCGCCCCCGCCGCCCGGCACCTCTCGCCGAGCGCGGCACCGAGCGCGTCGCCCAGCCAGGCGGCGGAGGGCCGGTGCGTCAGCGCGGCGGCGAGCGCGGCGCGGCCCGCGGATGGGCAGTCCCACGGCAGCCGCACGGCCTCGGTGCACAACTGCTCCTTGCCCGCGAAGTAGTAGCTCACCAGTCGCGCGTCCACCCCCGCCCGACGGGCCACCCCGCGCAGGGTCGTCCCCTCGAAGCCGTGCCGGCACAGTTCCTGACGGGCCGCGCTGAGAATTCGGTCCTTGTTCACATCTTCAGAATTCCGGCTTCCGCATGCCGGCCACAGTCGAATTCCGGCAGAGTTCTGACCGGCGGTGGCTTCTTGGGTGGGTGTCCCCACCGGGTGGGCGCATGTCCCGGTCGTTTCTGGGTGATTGTCACGGATGCGCGGTGACAGGTGCCCGTAGAGGGATTTCCTGTTTCCGCCCTAGAGTCGCGTTTCGAATCAAGGGATGACGGGTCCCGGCGAACCGAAAGGCGGCCGATGAAACGCGTGCACCGAACCGACGTGAAGGCGGAAATCGTAAGGGAACCGGGAGCGAAGGAAACAACGCACCGCAAACTGATCGACACTCCGGACGGCGCGGACCGCTTCGTTCTCACCGAGTTCGAGGTGTCGCCCGACGGATCCACCCCGCCCCACTTCCACGAGTGGGAGCACGAGATCTACGTGCTCGAAGGCTCCATGGGGCTCGTCCTGCCCGATCAGGGCCGTACCGAGGAGGTCGGTCCGGGCGAGGCCATCTTCATCCCCCGAGGCGAGCCGCACGGCTTCGTCACCGGGCCCGGACAGACGTGCCGCTTCCTCGTGGTCGCCCCGTGCGAGCGGCCTCCGGTACGCAACGTCTTCCTCTCGGAGGACCCCTACGAGTACACGCAGATGCCCGAGTACACCAGCCTCCTGGAGGGCAAGTGACCAGCGCTCAGGCCGCGAAGGCCTCCGTCGGCGGGGACTCGTCCCGGGTCCACACCATCCTGACCGCCTACCTCCAGTCCAAGGCCGTGTTCACGGCCCTCGAACTCGGCGTCTTCGAGGCGCTGGAGAAGCACCCGCACACCCTGGCCGAACTCGCCGGTGGACTGGGGCTGGAGGAGCGCCCCGCCCGCGCCCTCCTCGTCGCGCTCAAAGGCCTGGACCTGGTACGCGTCGAGAACGGCGGCTACCGCAACTCCGACGAGGCGAGCCGCTACCTGGTCGCCGGGCGCCCCGAGTACATGGGCGGGTTCGCCGCGCACCAGAACACCCACTTCGGCCACTTCTCCCGCCTCGACGAGGCCGTACGCACCAACACCTCCCTCAACCAGCGGGTCCTGAAGAAGGGCTACCGCGACCAGGGCGCCGCGGCCGGCGAGGGCCGCGAGGGCACCGGGCGGCTCATCCAGGCCATGCGGGTCAGCTCCCGCCTCCAGGCGGGCAAGCTGGCCGCCGCGGCACCGCTGGCCGGTGTGCGCCGCGTCGTCGACCTGGGCTGCGGCTCCGGCGACTACTCGATCGCCCTGGCCGCACACCACCCGGAGCTGAAGGTCACCGCCCTCGACTACCCCGCGGTGACCGACCTGGCGAGCGCCAACGTGCGCGAGGCCGGTCTGCAGGACCGGGTCGAGGTCCGGCCCGCGGACATCATGGAGGACCCCTGGCCCGAGACCGACGCGGTCCTCCTGTCCCACGTGCTCGACGGATACGGCCCCGAGCGCGCCGCGCACCTGGTGAAACGCATCCACGCCCATCTGCCCGACGGGGGGCGGCTGTTGGTGCACTCCCACATGCCCGCCCTGGCCACCGGCCTCTTCCCGTCGATGTTCGGGCTGATCCTGCTCGTCAACACGGAGGAGGGCGAGGTCCGCGACGTGGACGAGATCCGGGCCTGGGTGGAGGGCGCCGGGTTCCGCGAGATCGGGACCCGCAACGTGTCCCTGCTCTCCGGTCTGCTCACGGCCACCAAGTAGGACGCGCCAGGATGACCGACACCTCGGCGCCGGCCGCGCCCCCCGCTTCCCACGCTGCGGCCCTGGCCCGCTACACGAACGCCCCCGACCCCGCTCCGTTACTGGCCCTGAACTTCGGTTTCGCCAGGGCCAGAGCCCTCGGTACGGCCCTGGAGCTGGGCGTGTTCAGCGAACTGGCTTGGGGGCCGCGCCGCGTGGAGGACCTCGCGACGGCCCTCGGCTGCGACCCCCGGGCGCTGGGCGACCTGCTGGCCGTCCTCACGGAGTTCGGGCTGCTCACCGAGGACGGGCAGACCCTGACCGAGCTGTCCCGCACCTACCTCGTCGAGGGCGAACCGGCCTACCTGGGCGACCACTTCGCCGAGGTGCTCGCCCAGTGGGACCGCTGGAGCTCCCTGACCTCGGTCACCCGCTCCGGCGAACGCTCCGGGAACTTCGGCGCACCGGCCTCGCGCGGCCGGCACCCGGGGCTGTTCGGCGGCGGCTTCCCGATCGCCGTACGGGTCGCCTTCGAGGCGGTGGAGGCGTTGGAGCTGCGCGGGGCGGGCCGGGCCGGACGGGTGCTGGACCTGGCCTGCGGGGGCGGCGAGTGGGGCATCGCCCTGGCCGCGGCCGATCCGCTGGCCGAGGTGACCGCGCACGACGATCCGGTGCTGCTCGAGTGTGCCCGGGCGCGGGCGGCGGAGTTCGCGGTGGGCGACAGGTTCCGCTTCGTGTCCGCCGACTTCGCCGCCCCGCCGTTCGCCGACGCCGGCTTCGACACCGTGGTGCTGGCGCACACGGGCCGCTTCGCGGGACCTACGGCGACGGCACGGTTGGTCGGGGAGTGCGCCCGCCTGCTGCGCCCGGGAGGCACCTTGCTGCTGGCCGACGTCATGCGGCCGGAGCCGGGACGGCCCGCGCTGAGCCGCCCGATGCTCGGGCTCAGCCTGCTGGTCAACACCGCGGAAGGAGCCGTCATGGCGGCGGAGAACTACCGCGCCCTCATGGAAGAAGCCGGGGTGACGGCGAAGGAATGCGTAACGCGCGGGCTGGTGACGGCCCAGACAGGAGAAAGGCGGTAACCATGCGAGAAGTGGTCGTCACCGGGCTCGGCGTGATCAGCCCGGCGGGAATCGGAAAGGACGCCTTCTGGGACACGGTCTCGGCAGGCAAAAGCGTCACGAAATCCCTTTCCGAAATCACGAGTTCCTCACTGTTCACGTCCTTCGACTTCGCCTCCGACGCGATAGCCGAAGTGCCGGGATTCGAAGAGCAGATACCGTCACTGCCCCCGGAGGTGCAGCGGCTCGACCGGTACGTGCAGTTCGCGGTCGCGGCGGCTTTGCAGGCCGTACGGGACGCGGGCCTCGACGAGGGCGGCCACGACGGGGAGCGCACCGGTATTTCGCTGTCCACGGCCATCTGCGGCACGCCGAAGATGGAGGAGGAGTTCCTCGCCGTCACCGATGAGGGACGTAAGCCCATCGACCCGGCGAAGGCGGGCCGTGACCTGTACCTCGCGGCCATGTCGAACACACCCGGGACCGTCCTGTCGGCCCTGCTCGGCGCCCAGGGTCCCTGCGTCACCCTGTCCACGGGCTGCATCGGCGGCATCGACGCGGTCGGCCACGCCTACGAGACGATCGCCCACGGCGACGCGGACGTCATGATCGCGGGAGCCAGCGAGGCCCCCATCACCCCGGTGACCGTGGCCTCCTTCGAGATCATCAACTGCCTCTCCCGCGCCCACCCGGACCGCCCCGAGGCGGCGTCCCGCCCCTATGACGCGGACCGCGACGGCTTCGTGCTCGGCGAGGGCTGCGGTGTCGTCGTACTGGAGGAGAAGGAGCACGCGCTACGGCGCGGCGCCACCGCCTACCTCCAGATCAGCGGCTTCTCGCACACATCCAACGCCATCCACATGACCGACCTGCTGTCCGACGGCGAGGACCTGACCCGGGCCATGAGCCAGGCCATCGACGCATCCGGGGTGGCGCCCGGGGCCGTCGACCACGTCAGCTCGCACGGCAGCTCGACCCGGCAGAACGACACCTGCGAGACCAGCGCGCTCAAGCTGGCGCTCGGCGAGCGCGCCCACGAGATCCCGGTGAACTCGGCGAAGTCCATGCTCGGCCACGCCCTGGCCGCCGCCAGCGCCATGGAGATCGTGCTGTGCGCCCTGGCGAGCCGGCACTCCTTCGTCCACCCCACCGCCAACTACGAGACGCCCGACCCCACGTGCGACCTCGACTACGTGCCGGGCACCGGCCGCCCCTGGGACGGCGAGGTCATCCTCAAGGACGCCAGCGGCTTCGCAGGGCTGCACGCGGCAATGGTCGTCCGGGCCGTGCGGGACGGGGGCCGGTCATGAGCATCGTTATCACCGGTGCCGGGGCCCTCACCCCGGCGGGCGACGGCCTCGAACCCCTGTGGAACAGCGCCCGCGAGGGCACCTCCCACCTGGCCACCATCGACCGCTTCGACGCCGGCGACTACGCCTGCCCCGTCGCAGGCCAGGCCGGCTTCGACGCCGAGGCCGAGCTGCCGTCCCGCTTCGTCAAACGCACCGACCGCTTCACCCACCTCGCCGTGCACGCCGTCCGCCGGGCCCTCACGGACGCCGGGGTCGCGGTCGGAACCGACGTGGCCCCCGAGCGCACCGGCGTCATGGTGGGCAACATCCTCGGCGGCTGGGAGTTCGCCGAGCGTGAGCTGCGCAAGCTGTGGACCGACGGGCCGCGCGCGGTCAGCCCGTACCAGGCCACGGCCTGGTTCCCGGCGGCGCCGCAGGGCAACATCTGCATCGACCAGGGCATCAAGGGCCCGGCCCGCACCTTCGTCGCCGACCGGGCGAGCGGCGCCTACGCCCTGATCGGCGGCGCCGAGACCCTGCTGCGCGACAGGGCCGACGTCGTCATCGCGGGCGGCGTGGAGGCACCCCTGTCGCCGTACGGCTGGCTGTGCCTGGAGACCAGCGGCCTCGTCGCCAAGGCCCGCGGCTCCCTCGCCCCGCACGAGCTGTACCGGCCCTTCGACGCCGGGCACGGCGGCAGCGTCTTCGCCGAAGGATCGGCGTTCCTGGTGCTGGAGCGCCGCGAGCACGCCGAGCGGCGCGGCGCACGCATCCTCGGCGAACTCGCCGGCTGGGGCGTCAGCACCGACGGCTACATGCCGTACTACACGGTCGAACCGACCGGACAGGTGCTGGGCCGGGCCATGCGTACCGCCACCGAGCGGGCCGGGATCTCGGGCGGCGACCTCGGCGCGGTCTTCGCACACGGCTCCGGCATCCCCTTCGAGGACGTCACCGAGGGCTACGCCCTGCAGGAGGCGTTCGGCAAGGACGCGGCCCACCTCCCGGTCACCGCACCCAAGTCGGGCTTCGGGCACCTGCTCGGCGCGGCCGCCCCGGCCGACGTGGCGCTCGCCCTGCGGGCCATGGCGGCGGGCGTGATCCCGCCCACCGTGAACCTCGACCGCCCGGCGCCCGGCATCGACCTCGACCTCGTGCGGGGGGTGGCCCGGCCGGCCCCGGAGTGGGAGCACACGCTGGTCGTGTCCCGAGGCCTTGGGGGTGTGAACGCGTGTCTGCTGCTGAGGCGTTGATCGCGGAAGCCCTCCGGGACGTCCCCGCGACGGTACGCGGGATCGGCATCGACGTCGTGGACGTACAACGCCTGCGAGCCATGCTCGAACGCCGCGGACAGCCTCTGTACGACCGGCTGTTCACGCCCGCCGAGCAGGCCCTGTGCGAGAGCGGCTCGCCGCGCCACCGGGTCTACCGTCTGGCCGGCCGGATCGCGGCCAAGGAGGCCGTCCGCAAGACCTTCGGCGGACATGGGCCGGGCTGCGGCTGGCTGGACGTCGAGATCGGCCGCGCGGCCTCCGGACAGCCGGTGCCACGGTTGTCCGGGCGGGCCGAGGAGGCGTTCCGGCGGGCCTCGTTCACCGGGCTGCACCTGAGCATCACCCATGAGGCGGGGGTCGCCGTGGCGATCGCCCTCGCCGTCTAGGAGCAGCCACGGAGTCCACGGGGACACGGCAACAACAGAGACCACATAACCACATAGCCACATAGCCACATAACCCAGGGATCACAGGGATCACGCAGAGGAGGAGAGAGAAGCGATGAACGTACGGGAGCAGGTGGTCGCGGTCATGCGCGGCGTCGGGTTCGACGGGGACGAACTGGAGGACGGCCGGCGGCTCGCCGAGGACCTCGACATCGACTCGACCGAGTTGGTGGAGATCGTCGTCGCCCTGGAGCAGCACTTCGGCATCGGTATCGACGCCGACGCCGAGGGCGGGTTCACCACCGTGGGTGACCTGGTGGCGTGTGTCGGGCGGCTGTTGTCCGCCGGCACCGCCGTGCGGGGGTGACGGGATGCCGCGGATCGAGAACAGCATCGTCATCGGGGCCGACGCCCGGCTCGTCTTCGACGTCACCAACGACATCGCCCGCTGGTCGGAGATCTTCGACGAGTACAGCCAGGCCAAGGTCCTCTCCGAGGAACGCGACGGCCGCTGGACGGAGATCGTGTTCGAGCTGACCAACGAGGAGGGGGCTAGCTGGCGTTCCTGGCGGATCCTGGACCACCGCGAGCTGGTCGCGGTCGCCGAACGCCGTGACCCCCTCTACCCGTTCGCCTACATGCACCTCAGGTGGAGCTGTCAGGCCGTCCCCGACGGGACGCTGATGACCTGGATCCAGGACTTCGAGCTCGACGAGAAGTTCGACGTCCCGCTCGCCACCGTCCTGGAGCGGATGAACACGCACACCCGACAGAACCAGGCCGGCATCAAGGAGAAGATCGAGTCGGGGGCCGTAAAGCCGTGACCCGACACCCGTCCTCGGTACGTGTCGCCGTCACCGGGTCCATCGCGATGGACCACCTCATGTCCTTCCCGGGCCGTTTCGCCGAGCAACTCGTCGCCGACCAACTGCACAGCGTCTCCCTGTCGTTCCTCTCCGACCGGCTGGAGATACGGCGTGGTGGCGTCGCCGCCAACATCGCGTACGGTCTCGGGCGGCTCGGGCTGTCCCCGGTGCTGGTCGGCGCGGCCGGGGCCGACTTCCCGGACTACCAGGTGTGGCTCAAGCAGCACGGCGTGGACACCGACTCCGTGCTGGTGGTGCCCGGCGAGCACACGGCACGGTTCGTGTGCACGACCGACGCGGACCACAACCAGATCGCCACGTTCCACGCGGGTGCGATGCGGGCGGCGTACACCATCGCCCTACGGGACGTGCGCGAACGCCTCGGGCGGCTCGACCTGGTGGTGGTGTCGCCGAACGACCCCGCGGCGATGCTGCGGCACACCGAGGAGTGCCGCAGCGCCGGACTGCCCTTCGTCGCCGACCCCTCCCAGCAGATCGCCCGGATGGACCGGGCGGACGTCCGCTTTCTGCTGGGGGAGGCCCGCTGGCTGTTCACCAACGAGTACGAGGCCGCACTGCTCCAGGAGTGCACCGGCTGGGGCGCCGCGAGCGTCCTGGACCGGGTCGGCACCTGGGTGACCACGCTCGGCGCCGACGGCGTACGTCTCCAGCGCGCCGGCCACGAACCGGTCGTCGTGCCCGCGGTGCCGGGTGTCCCGGTGACCGATCCGACGGGGGCGGGCGACGCGCTGCGGGCGGGCATGCTCGCTGCGGTCTCCCTCGGCGTACCGGTCGAGGCCGCGGCCCGACTGGGCTGTGTGCTCGCGTCCTTCGCCCTGGAGTCGATCGGCACCCAGACGTATGCGCCGGGCGCGCGGGCGGTGGCGGGCCGGGTGCGGGAGGTCTACGGGGAGCGGGTGATGGCGGCGTTGGCCGACGTGCCGAAGCTGGCCGCCGTGTGCACACCCGCGGCGCGGAGACTTCTGTGAACCGGGGACGCCGAGGAGTGAACCGGCACACGGGTGAGGAACCTGTGAGCGGCGTACACAGCGACGAACCCGTGAACCGCCGTCGCCGTATACGCACCGGTCCCCTCCTGATTCCGGTGACCGTCGCCGGGATCGTGCCCGCGGTGCTGGGGCTGTGGCTGCCCGGTCCGCGACTGCCTCTGTCCGGTTGGCTGTCGCTGCCTGCCGGGGCCGGCCTCGTCCTGCTCGGCGCCTGGATGACCGCGGACGCCGTGGACCGCGTCTACCTGCGTCAGCCCACCCCCCTCGGCGACCGGCCGCCCGAACGCCTCGTGCGCTCCGGCTGGTACGCGGTGATCCGGAACCCCATGGCCGCCGGAATGACCCTCGTCCTGACCGGCGAGACCCTGCTGTGGTCCGCGCCGGGCATCGCCCTGTGGGCCGCCTTCGTCCTGGCCGTCTCCTGGACGACCGCCCGCCGGGTCGAGGAGCCGGGACTGTCCGAGACCTTCGGCGCCGAGTACACCGCCTACCGGCGTGCCGTGCCCGCGTGGATACCCGGCACCACGGCGGGCACCGGGCGCCGGGCCGTCCGGCGGCGACCGCTGCCGGACGCACGCGAGGAGCCGCAGTCCGGAACCACCAAGGAGTAGCTCGTGTTCGTCGATCTGAGCATCCCCGTCAGCCGAGACGCCCCCGGTGTCGAGTTCGAGCAGTGGCTCCACCGCGACGGTGTCCGCCACCTCTCCCGGAGGATCAGGGCGTTGCCCGGGGACAGCCGCCGGGACCGGCTCGTCAATCACCTGCGCTGGCTCACCGGCAGCCGCCGCCTGCGCGAACAGGACCTGCCCGACGGCTGCTTCATGTCGAACGAGTTCTACCGGATGTCCGTCCACCAGGGCACCCACGTCGACGCGCCCTTCCATTACGGCCCGGAGTGCGAGGGGCAGCCGGCGAAGAAGGTCATGGACCTGCCCCTGGAGTGGTTCCACGGCCCCGGCGTCGTCCTCGACGTGCGCGACTGCGGTGGCCGGGTGACGGCGACCGACGTCAAGGAGGCGTTGCGCGCGGCCCATCCGCGGGTCGGCCCGGGCTGGGTGGTGCTGTTCCGCACCGACTCCGATCTGCGGCTCGGCACCCCGGCGTACTACACGGAGTCCACGGCGATCACCCCTGAGGCCGTCGACCTCCTCCTGGACCTCGGCGTGAAGGTGCTCGGCACGGACTGCTGGAGCTTCGACGGGCCGGCCCGCCGGATGGTCGAGAACTTCTTCGCCACGGGCGACTCCGGGGCCCTGTGGCCCACGCATCTGCACGGGCGGGAACGGGAGTTCATCCAGATCGAAGGGCTGGCCCGGCTGCGGACCCTTCCCGACGGCCCGTTCACGTTCATGGCGTTCCCGATCGCCCTCGCCGACGCGGGAGCGGCCTGGTGCCGGGCGGTCGCCCGCACGGGGTCCGACGACCCCGCCCCCAGGTGAAGGGCCTCCCACCATGACGCACGACCCCTACGACGACCCCTTCGACGACTCCCGCGGGGACGCACACGTCGACTCCTACGGCGCCCGCTACGACCCCCACGCCCCGTACGCCCCCCGCACCACCCACCTGCTCATCCTCGCCGCCTCCGCCCCGGACGCCCTGACCACCACCGCCCGCGACACCGCCGCCCGCCTCGCCCGGCTCGGCGGAGTCTCCCCCGCCGAACTGTGCGCCGAGGCCGCCGCGGGGCCGCATTCCGGCCACCGGCTCGGTGTGGTGGGCCGTACGGCGGGTGAGATGGCCGACCGGATCGGCGTCCACCTGGCGGGCGAGCCGGTCCGGGAGGTCTTCGTCGGGCACGCCGACCCGGCCCGTCGGCCGCCGGTCGCCTTCCTGTTCAGCGGCCAGGGAGCGCAGTACGCCGGCATGGCCCAGGGACTCCACCGCACGGAACCGGTGTTCAGGGCGGCCTTCGACCGCTGTGCGGAGGCGGCCCGCCCCTTCGTCGGCGTGCCTCTCCAGGAGCTGCTCGACCCCGGCGCCGGGCCACCCGTGGTGCACCGGCTCGCCCACGCGGCCCTCGGCACGTTCTGCGTCAACATCGCGCTGGGCGAGTTGTGGCGCAGTTGGGGCGTCGAACCCGCGGCCGTGCTCGGCTTCAGCTCGGGCGAGTACGCCGCCGCCTGCTGGGCGGGGATCTTCTCCCCGGAGGACGCGGTGCGGCTGCTCGGCACGCAGGTCACGCTGGCTGAGCGGGTCACCGACGGCGCGATGGCGGTGGTGGCGCTGGGGGAGAAGGCCGCCCTCGAACTCCTCGCGGACACCGAGCCGTCGGTGGGCCTCGCGGCGGTCATCTCCCCGGACGAGGTGTCCCTGTCCGGCCGGGCCACGGCACTGGCCCGGATCGTCGACCGGCTCACGGCCTCCGGCGTCCGGACCAGCAGCCTGCCGGTCTCAGCCGGTCTCCACTCACCGCTCCAGCAACCGGCCTCGGACGAACTGCGAGCCGTGGCCGCCACGATCCGCACGCATCCGCCTCGCATCCCCTTCGTCTCCACGGTCACCGGCACGCGGGTCACCGGTCCGCTCGCCCCGGACCACTGGTGCCGGCACCTGCGCGGCCCGGTGCGGTTCCTGGACGCGGTCCGCGTCCTCGACGAACTCGGCGTACGCGCCCATGTGGAGGTCGGCCCCGGCCGGGCGCTGACCGGGCTCGGCGCACGCTGTCTGCCGGGAGGCGAGCGGCTGTGGCTGGCCTCGCTCGGCCGGAGCACCGACGGCACCGCCCCCATGCTCATGGCGCTGGGGCGACTGCACGCGGCGGGAGTGCCGGTGAGCTGGACCCGTGTCCACTTCGGGCCCGGCTCCGCCGTATAACCGTCCCTGTGCCGCCCTGAACCGCCCCCGGTCGTCCCTATACTGGGCGCAATGGTTGAAGAAGATATCGCCCGGTCCACTCCGGGCCGCCCCCGCAGTGCGGAAGTATCCAGAGGAATCAATCTGGCCGCTCTCGCCCTGCTGCGGGAACGCGGCCCGCAGGGCGTGACGGTGGAGGCGGTGGCCCAGTATTCGGGTTCCGCGAAGACGACCATCTACCGCCGGTACAAGAACCGCTATGAACTTCTTCGGTCCTCGCTCGCCTTTGTGGAGGACATCCCGGAACCGTCCCCCGGCCTTCCGGTGCGTGAACGGCTTGTCTATTTGCTCAAGCAATTCAGGCATGGTCTGGAAGAGGTCGTCGGCCTCCGGGCCCTGGTCGCCCTGTTGCACGGCGACGAGGACCCGGAATTCACCCAGGTCTTCCGCGAGACCATCCTGGGGCCGCGCCTTCAGGTCATCTTCCGGACCCTGCAGGCCGGGGTGGAGGACGGCGAGCTGAGGGCCGACGTCGACTACGAGACGGTCGTCAGCATGCTGGCCGGTTCGTTCATCGCCCGGTTCGCCGTACGGGGCGCGCCGCCGCCCGCCGACTGGGCGGACTCGGTGGTCGACACGATCTGGCCGGCGATCCGGTCCACCTGAGAGCGACGACGGAGCGACGACAGAGGGAGGACGGGCAAGGACGGATCACGACTCAGGAGATGTGCTCCGGCCGCAGCCCCACCCCGATGAACTGTGCCGTCCACCGGTTCAGGAAGGGGAAGCGTCGTACCAGCCGGGCCGCGAACGGCCGCTCCACCACCGACCGCCGGTCCTTCGGATACAGGTCCGCCAGCATGTGCACCTGCGCCAACTGCACCGCACGCACCGGGAGTTCACGCCGCCGTTGCACGCGGCGCAACTCCTGCGGTGTCGGCGTGCGCCCCGTGCGCAGCACCGGTCCGAGCATCCGTGCGGCGGCCACCGCGTCCTGCACGGCGAGGTTGATGCCGACCCCGCCGGCCGGCGACATGGCGTGCGCCGCGTCCCCGATGCACAGCAGGCCGGGCCGGTGCCAGGTGCGCAGCCGGTCGACGCGGACGCCCAGCAGCTTCACCTCGTCCCAGTCGCGGATCTCCTCCTCGACCCGCGCGGCGAAGGGCGGATGCACGCTGGAGACGTCGGTCCGGAGGCGGTCCAGGCCCTCCGCGCGTACGGCGTCGTACTGGCCCTGCGGGATGACGTACGCGACCTGCCAGTAGGCGCCGCGGTCGATGGTGATCAGCACGAAGCCCCTTCCGGTGTGCAGGAAGGTCATGGTCTCGCCGGGTTCGCGGCTGAGCCGGAACCACAGCACGTCCATGGGGGCCGCGCTGGCGGACACGGTGAGCCCGGCGGCCTTGCGCATCGTCGAGTGGCGGCCGTCGGCGGCGATCACCAGGTCGGCGCGGATCTCCAGCGGCCCCTCCGGGGTGTCCGCGCGGACCCCGCGCACTCGGTCGCCCTCCCGGATCACGGTGGTCGCCTCGGCCTTCTGGACCAGGCGGAAGCCGGGCAGCTCACCGGCCTTGCGGGCCAGGAAGTCGAGGACGTCCCACTGCGGCATGAAGGCGATGTACGGATAGCGGCTTCGGATCTTGGAGAAGTCGGCGAACGTGGTGGGGCCGGCGGCGGTGCTCACGGTGATGTCGGTGACCTTGGTGTGCGGGATCCGGAGGAACTCGTCCAGCAGCCCGAGTTCGTCGATGATCTGGAGGGTCGAGGGGTGGACGGTGTCACCGCGGAAGTCCCGCAGGAAGTCGCCGTGTTTCTCGACGACGGTCACCTCCACGCCCTGCCGGGCGAGCAGCAGTCCGGCCATCATCCCGGCGGGGCCGCCGCCGACGACACAGCACTGGGCGGTCTCGGTCTTCATGGAACGCTCCTGGTGTGGGTGCGGGCCGACGCGGGCCGGCACCGGTCAGTGTCCGGCCGCGATCGGCAGGGGTTCGCCGTCGGGCCCGGTGGTGGAAAGGTCGCGGCTGCGAATGAGCGGGATCACGGCGAGCGCGCCCACGAAGGCCACCACCGCCGCCACCGTCAGGATCGAGTTCAGCCCGTCGACGAACGCGGAGTGCGCGGCGTCGGTGAAGATCCCCCGTTGTTCCGGCGGGAGTTGTGCGAGTGCGGGACCCATCTGGCCGGAGGAGACGGCGTGGCCCAGTTCGCCCGCCCGTTCCTGGAGCGGGGTGCCCGCGAGCGCCTCGTGCACCGCGTCGCGCACCCGGTCGG
This sequence comes from Streptomyces sp. Q2, assembly GCF_056820935.1. NCBI lineage: Bacteria > Bacillati > Actinomycetota > Actinomycetes > Kitasatosporales > Streptomycetaceae > Streptomyces > Streptomyces sp. Q2. The sequence continues at coordinate 57,735 of NZ_JBXEJE010000042.1, forward strand.
CGAAGACCGCGCCGAGGGAGGCGATGCCGACGGCGATCCCCAGGGACCGGCAGGTGTTGCTCAGCCCGGAGGCGACCCCGACCCGGGCCGGTTCCACCGCGCCCATCGCGGCGGCCACCACGTTCGGGTTGACCAGGCCGACGCCGAGGCCGGTGACCAACTGCCCGGCGAGCAGGGCGGTCCAGTCGTCGGAGGTGCTGAGCCCGCCCATGAGCAGCAGGCCGGCGCCGATGCAGGCGAGTCCCGCGGACACCAGCCAGCGGGCCGGCAGCACCGTGCCCACCCGGGCCGCGATCGCCGAGGCCGCGAAGATGGAGAGGGTCAGCGGCAGCAGCCGTAATCCGGCCGCCAGCGGTTCGTGTCCGAGGACCGTCTGCAGATACAGCGTCAGATACAGCAGCAGCGCGAACGCCGTGGAACTCATGGCCAGTACGCCGACGGCGGCACCCGTGGTGGTGAGTTTCCCGAACAGGGCGCCCGGCAGCATGGGATCGCGCCGGGCCCGCTCGACCAGGACGAACGCGGTCAGCGATACGGCGGACAGGGCGAAGCCGCTCACCACCTGGGTGCTGCTCCAGCCCTCCTCGTTGGCGCGCAGCAGGGCGAACGACAGCGCGCCCAGCGCGGTGCCGAAGGTGAGGAAGCCGGGCCAGTCGATCCCCCCGGCGCTCTCGGCCCGGGACTCGTCGACCCGCAGCGCGGTGGCGATCAGGGCGAGGATTCCCACGGGCAGGTTGACCAGGAAGATCCACCGCCAGCCGGCCGCCTCGACGAGGACGCCGCCCGCGAGGGGCCCGACGGCGAGCGCGGCACCGCTGACGGCACCCCAGACGGCGAGGGCCACATGCCGGTCGCGGTGGTCGGGGTAGGCCGCGGCGAGCAGCGCCAGCGAGGTCGCCAGCAGGGCGGCGCCGCCCACCCCTTGCAGCACCCTGGCCGCGATGAGGGTGAGCGGGTCCTGGGCGACTCCGCACAGCATCGAGGCGAGTGTGAAGATCGCCATGCCCCAGGAGAAGACGGCCCGCCGGCCGAACCGGTCGGCGAGGGAGCCCGCGGTGAGCAGGGCGGCGGACAGCGCGACGGCGTACGCCGCCACCACCCATTGCAGGTCCGTGAGTGTGGCGTCCAGGGCCTCCTCGATGTCGGGCAGCGCGATGTTCACGATCGTGACGTCGAGCAGCAGCATGAAGCTGCCCACCGACACCACGGTCAGCGTCCACCACCGGTTGGGCGCCATGCCCCCTCCTCCGGGATCGGTCAAAAACGCAACCATTAAAATACGCTACGAGAAGCGTATCGTATTTGGGCAGGAGGAGGCAGGGCGCGCGATTTGCGGGTCAGGGCTCGGTGACCGGTTGCGGGTCCAGTGAGCGCTTGGCGTACAGCGCGGTCTGCACCCGGTTCTGGGTGCCGAGCTTGGCGTAGATACGGCTGAGGTAGTTGCGGACCGTCTTCGGGCTGATGCCCAGACGCTTGGCGATGCGGTGGGTCGCCTGCTCGTCGGCCACGAGGAACAGGATCTGCCGCTCGCGCTCGGTGAGCTGGGACAGCGGCGAACCGCCGTCCGCCGGGCGTCCCGAGAGGAGCTCCAGGACCTGCCCCGCCGTGACGGTGGACAGGGAGGCGCCCTCGCGGTGCACGGTGAGCAGGGTGTCGCGCAGCTCGTCCGCGCCGATGTTCCGGGAGAGGTAGGCGCTGGCGCCGGCTGCGAACGCCTCGCGCATGTAGACCGGTTGCTGATTGGTGGCGAGGACGACGATCCGTACGTGCTGGAAGTCCCGGCGGATCGCCCGGGCAACCTGTGCCCCGTCGGATCCGGCGGGGCACAGGCCCATGACGACGACGTGCGGCCGCTCCCGGCGTACCTCCCGCAGTGCCGACATCCCGTCGCGGGCGACGGAGACCACGGAGAACTCGGAGAAGCCCTCCAGTAACTTCCGGAACCCCTCGGCGACCAGCCGTTCGTTGTCCACGAGCAGGATTCGTATCGATGACATGCGATCCCTTCGTTCGCGTCAAACATTCGCGTGCGTGAAGAGAGTGCGCGGGTGCAGCGGTGGTGCCCCCGTTGATGGCCCGACTTCCTTCGCCGGTGAATTAGTGGGCCGCTGGCAGTCGATGCTACACGTACTCGCTGATTCGTTTCGGTCAGAATGGAGTGGATCATTCTGGCCGTAACGGCAGTCGATTATGAGTTGCTCCGCAGGTGGGCCGAGGGAGCGGAGTGCTTTCCTGTCGACCTGCACGTTCATGTTGTGGGACCGAAATCCGGACTTTATTGTTCCGGTCGTTCGGCGTTCGGCATGCCGTCAATTTACCGGTGCGTCGAAAATGCTTAACGTGCCCAGTTTGTAGCAGGGGCCCATGACCGGCCGAATATCGCTCTTGTGACCGTCCCACCTCATGCGCATCAATGGGACCAACAGTTCTGACGGACCGTCAGTAATTCTCCCGTCCATCCCCACATGGCACTTCCCCACTCGGGAAGGGAGTCGGAGACCCATGAGAGGCAAGCGAGCAGGAACAGGTGTGGCAGTCGCGGTAGGAGCCCTCGCGCTCACCGGACTCGCCCTCGCACCCACGGCCGTGGCCGTCACCCCGGACACCGCCACCATCAGCGCCGACTGCGGAACCTTCGGCAGCGGTGAGGCCACCCTGACGGCGACGCAGGACGGCACCGCCGCCACCGTCACCGTCACCTCCGTCGCGATCACCGCGCCGATCGCCCTTGCGCAGGACTCGATCAGCTCCACCCTCACCCTGGTGAACGCGGCAGGCGGCACCACCGCCTTCACCGGCACGAAGAACGCGGCCATGGCGGCCGGCGACCCCGTCAACGTCGGCCCGCTCGCCGGCACCGTGGCCTCCGGCGACACCCTGGAGGCCTTCGGCGGTTCGCTGCAGATGACGGTCTTCGGCATCACCATCACCTGCACGGCGACCGGCCCGCAGTCGCCCGGCCCGTTCGTGTTCGACTGAGCCGCGCGAACGCGGCCCCCGTGGCTACAGCGCGTCGGGGCCGCGTTCGCCCGTCCGTACCCGTACGACCGTCTCCACCGGCAGCGCCCACACCTTGCCGTCGCCGATCTTCCCCGTCTGAGCGGCCTTGACGATCGCGTCGATCACGGCGTCCGAGTCCGCTTCGTCGACGACGACCTCGATCCGCACCTTGGGGACCAGGTCGATCTGGTACTCGGCGCCGCGGTACACCTCGGTGTGGCCGCGCTGACGGCCGTAGCCGCTGGCCTCGGTCACGGTCAGACCGTGTACGCCGATCTCCTGGAGGGCGTTCTTGACCTCGTCGAGGCGGTACGGCTTGATGATCGCGGTGATGAGCTTCATGCCTGAGGCTTGACCTTCTGCGCGGAGGGGACGGACGCGGTGACCGGGGCGCCGTGGCCCAGGACGCCGTGATCGTATGCGCTCTCGGCGTGCACCGTAAGGTCCAGACCGGTCTGCTCCTGCTCCTCGCTCGCGCGCAGGCCCATCGCCTTGTCGATCAGTGTGGCGATGCCGTACGTCATGAGGAAGGCGTACGCCCCTACGGTGACCACGGCCACCAGCTGCTTGCCGAGCTGGGCGAGGCCGCCACCGTAGAGGAGCCCCTCGGCCCCGCCGGTCATCGACTCGACCGCGAAGACGCCGATCAAGAGGGTGCCGATGACTCCGCCGACCAGGTGGACGCCGACGACGTCCAGGGAGTCGTCGTAGTTCAGCTTGGACTTCCAGCTCACGGCGTACGAGCAGACCGTGCCGGCGGCGATGCCGACGACCAGGGCGCCCAGCAGGGAGACCGAACCGCAGGACGGCGTGATCGCGACCAGGCCCGCGACCGCGCCGGAGGCCGCTCCCAGCGTGGTCGGGTGGCCGTCGCGCTTCTGCTCCACGAAGAGCCAGCCGAGCAGACCGGTGCAGCCGGCGGTGAGCGTGTTGAGGAACGCGGCGGCGGCGAGGCCGCCTGCACCGAGCGCCGAGCCGGCGTTGAAGCCGAACCAGCCGAACCAGAGCAGTCCGGCGCCCATCATGACCATGGGCAGGTTGTGCGGACGCATGGCGTCCTTCTTGAAGCCCAGGCGCGGACCGAGGACCAGGCACAGGGCGAGACCGGAGGCGCCGGAGGTGATCTCGACGGGCAGGCCGCCCGCGAAGTCGAGGGCCCCGAGGCGGTCCAGGATCCAGCCGCCCGGGCCCCACACCCAGTGGGTGACGGGAACGTATACGAGCAGCGCCCACACGGGCACGAAGACGAGCCAGGCCCCGAACTTCGCCCGGTCGGCGATCGCGCCGCTGATCAGGGCGGCGGTGATGATCGCGAAGGTGAGCTGGAACGTGGCGAAGAGGAGGGTGGGGACGGTCCCCTGGACGCTGTCCGGGCCGAGGCCGGACATCCCGACGTGATCGAGCCCGCCGATGAGCCCGCCGCCGATGTCGTCACCGAAGGCGAGGGAGTACCCGGCGGCCAGCCACACCACCGTGACCAGGGCGATCGACACGAAGCTCATCATCAGCATGTTGAGGACGCTCTTCGTGCGGACCATGCCGCCGTAGAACAGGGCCAGGCCCGGGGTCATCAGCAGGACGAGGGCGGTGGCGGCGAGCAGCCAGGCGGTGTCGCCGGTGTCGACGCTTGCGGCGGCGAGGGTCACGGTCGTCTCCAACGGTGTGGGGGCTCGTCAGAGGGTCACCGGCGTGCGTTTCTGAACGTCTACGGCTGTGTTTCCGCGACGTTTCGTTGCGAGGGGGTTTCCGAAAGCTCACGGGGAGGTGGTGTGGGGGTGGCCGCGCGGCCGACCGCGCCGACCGTCGTACGCAAGGTCGTACGCAAGGTCGTACGGAGGGTTGTGCGGACGGTTGTGCGGGCTGTTGTACGGAGGGGCTCCGTGGATCAGGGAGAATGGGGCGCATGAGCGTTCGCAGCCAGTCATCCGAGCCGTCGGAATCGTCGGAGACCGCCCACCGGGCGGGCTTCGCCTGTTTCGTGGGCCGCCCCAACGCGGGCAAGTCCACCCTCACGAATGCTCTGGTCGGCACGAAGGTGGCCATCACCGCGAACCAGCCGCAGACGACGCGGCACACGGTTCGGGGAATCGTGCACCGGCCCGACGCTCAGCTGATCCTGGTGGACACCCCCGGGCTGCACAAGCCGCGCACACTGCTGGGCGAGCGCCTCAACGACATCGTCCGTACGACGTGGGCCGAGGTCGACGTGATCGGCTTCTGTCTGCCCGCGAACGAGAAGCTCGGCCCCGGTGACCGCTTCATCGCGAAGGAACTGGCGTCCATCAAGAAGACGCCGAAGATCGCGATCGTCACGAAGACGGACCTCGTCGACTCCAAGACGCTAGCCGAGCAGCTCATCGCGATCGACCAGCTCGGCAAGGAGTTGGGGTTCGAGTGGGCGGAGATCGTGCCGGTGTCGGCGGTCGCCGACACGCAGGTGAGCCTGCTGGCCGACCTGCTCGTCCCGCTGCTGCCTCAGGGCCCGGCCCTCTACCCCGAGGGTGACCTCACCGACGAGCCCGAGCAGGTCATGATCGCGGAGCTGATCCGGGAGGCCGCGCTGGAGGGTGTGCGCGATGAGCTGCCGCACTCCATCGCGGTCGTGGTGGAGGAGATGCTTCCTCGCGAGGACCGGCCGGCCGACAAGCCGCTGCTCGACATCCACGCGTTCGTCTACATCGAGCGTCCCAGCCAGAAGGGCATCATCATCGGCCCCAAGGGCAAGCGGCTGAAGGACGTCGGCATCAAGTCGCGCAAGCAGATCGAGGCGCTGCTCGGTACGCCGGTGTTCCTGGACCTTCATGTGAAGGTCGCGAAGGACTGGCAGCGGGACCCCCGCCAGCTGCGCAAGCTCGGCTTCTGACGGAGGCCGCTCCACGCAACGCCCTGGGGGCTCCGCCCCCTGGGCCCCTGGTGCCTGTGCTCACCCTGCCACCCGGCTGAGGCGACGTCCCGGTGCCCGTCCCGGGGGCTCCGCCCCCAGACCCCCGGGCCTATGCCCGCCCACCACCCGACTCGGTGGGTCGAAACGCACCCACAACGCGACCTGCCACCGCAAGGCCCACCTCTCGACCAACCGAGACGGGTGGCTGGGTGGGCACAGGCCGGCGGTCTGGGGGCGGAGCCCCCAGTGGGGGTCAGTTGTGGGGCCTCAGCAAATTCTGGAACCAGGTGTACGACGCCTTCGGGGTTCTTGTCAGGGTTTCGTAGTCCACGTGGACCAGGCCGAAGCGCCGTGCGTAGCCCTCCGCCCACTCGAAGTTGTCGAGGAGGGACCAGACGAAGTAGCCGCGGACGTCCACGCCCGCTTGTGCCGCTCGGTGGAGGGCGTGGATGTGGGCGTCCAGGTAGCTGATGCGGGCCTGGTCGTCGATGCCCTCGTAGGAGCAGCCGTTCTCGGTGATGACGATCGGGGGGAGGCGGTCGGCGTAGCGGGTGTGGAAGGTGGTGAGGAGGTCCGTCAGGGCCTCGGGGACCACCGGCCAGCCGAAGTCCGTCGTCGGGACGCCCTCGATCTCACGGACCGAGAAGGGGAGTTCGGCCGGGATCGTCAGGCCGCCGAACTCGATGTCCTCGCCCTGCGGGGCGCCCACGCGGGTCGGGGCGTAGTAGTTGACGCCGTACCAGTCCAGCGGCTCCCCGATGATCTTCAGGTCCGCCGCCACGTCCCCCGGCATCAACTCGCCCAGGCCCTCCGGGTATGCGCCCAGCAGGACCGGGTCCGCGAACAGGCGGTTGAGGAGGAGGTCGTAGAAGCCGGCCGCCTCCACGTCCGCGGGCTCCTCGGACGCCGGCCACGTCGGGCCGTGGGAGTTGGCGATGCCGATGTCCGTGGCGCCGGACGCGCGCAGGGCCCGTACGGCGAGGCCGTGGCCGAGGAGCTGGTGGTGGGCGGCCGGAAGCGCGTCGAACATGAGCTGCCTGCCCGGTGCGTGCGCACCCAGGGCGTGTCCGAACAGTGTGTGTTCGGCGGGCTCGTTGATCGTGACCCACTTCTTGACGCGGTCGCCGAGACGGTCGGCGACGACCGACACGTACTCCGCGAAGTGCGACGCCGTGTCCCGCTCCAGCCAGCCGCCCGCCTCCTGGAGGGCCAGCGGCAGGTCCCAGTGGAAGAGCGTCGGGACCGGCCGTACGCCCGCCGCGCACAGCTCGTCGACCAGGCGGTCGTAGAAGTCCAGGCCGCCCTCGGCACGCACCCGCGGCCAGGAGATGGAGAAACGGTACGCGTCCACGCCCAGGCCGGTTAGCAGGGCCACGTCCTCGCGGTAGCGGTGGTAGTGGTCGCAGGCCACCGCCGCCGTGGAGCCGTCCTTCACCCGTCCCGGCTCGGCCGCGAAGGCGTCCCAGACGGACGGTTCGCGCAGGTCGGCCGCGCCCTCGATCTGGTGGGCCGAGGTCGACACGCCCCACAGGAAGCCGTCGGGGAACGCCGGGAACTCAGGTATCGGGTTCGTCGCCATGCGCCGGATCATCCGTACTGGCGGGTACGGGTGTCAACGGACAGACGGGAACAACGAGTTACGCACCTTCCTTGAGGACCTTCGAGATCAGCGTGCGCTGCTCCTCGGTCAGCCGGGGATCGGACGCGTACACCGTCTTTCCCTCCACGGTGATCTGGTAGCTGAAGCCGTCCGGCACCCCGATGGGCGGTGTGCCCCGGCCGGCGGCGAGTGCCTTCTCGGCCAGGGCGTGCCATTCGTGGGCATCGGCCCGGCCCGAGGTGTCCACCTCGGCGTACCGCTCGATGCCCGCGAACCCGCCCGTGCGCCTCACCTGAATACGCATGGGTCCCTGTCTAGTACCAAGTCACAGAATGCGCACCCCGACCTGCTCCCAGGCCTTCTCCACGGCCTGGAGTTCCTCGCCGCCGTCGCCGAAGCGCTCGCGCGCGGCCTTGACGGTCAGCTTGGCGAAGTCGCCGAAGAAGGCGCGCTCGGTCAGCTCGCCGCCGGACAGGGCGTCGTACCAGATCTGGCCCGCCTTCTCCCAGGCGTGGCCGCCGAGGGCGGTGGCGGCCAGGTAGAAGGCGTGGTTGGGGATGCCGGAGTTGATGTGGACGCCGCCGTTGTCGCGGCCGGTGCGGACGTAGTCGTCCATGGTCGCGGGCTGCGGGTCCTTGCCGAGGACGTCGTCGTCGTAGGCGGTGCCCGGTTCCTTCATGGAGCGCAGGGCCTTTCCGGTGACGCTGGGGGCGAGCAGGCCCGCGCCGATCAGCCAGTCGGCCTCGGCGGCGGTCTGGCCGAGCGTGTACTGCTTGATGAGCGAGCCGAAGACGTCGGACATCGACTCGTTCAGGGCGCCCGGCTGGCCGAAGTAGGTGAGGTTCGCGGTGTACTGCGTGACGCCGTGGGCCAGCTCGTGGCCGATGACGTCGATCGGGATGGTGAAGTCGAGGAAGATCTCGCCGTCGCCGTCGCCGAACACCATCTGCTCGCCGTTCCAGAAGGCGTTGCCGTAGTTCTCGTCGTAGTGGACGGTGGCGTCCAGGGGCAGGCCGTCGCCGTCGATCGAGTGGCGGCCGTAGGCCTTGAGGAAGAGGTCGAAGGTGGCGCCGAGGCCGGAGTAGGCGCGGTTGACCGTGGCGTCCTGGCCGGGCTCCTCGCCCTCCCCGCGCACCTTGGTGCCGGGGAGGACGGTCTTGTGGCCGGCGTCGTAGAGGGTGCGCAGCGGCTGGTCGGACGGTGCCTTCGAGGCCGGAGCGGCGGCCAGGCCGTACTCGGTGGTCACCCGGCGGCGGCCGCGTTCCCGGGCGTCGCGCATCAGGGTGCGCCGGGCGGGGCCGGACAGGGCGGGGTCCTCGTTGCGGGCGAGCTTGTCGAGGACGTGGGGTGGGACGATCGTGCAGAAGACGGGCTCGAAGCCCCCGTGGGTCGTCATGCCCGGCACCCTTGCACTGAGTCATGCCGCTGTCACTAGAGGCAACCATGATTGGTGAAATGTAGGGATAAGGAGGCTCACTCTCCGTAGCGAAGTGGTATAGCGCACTTTTTGTCCCATTGGTTCCCGGGGTCCCGCATACTGATACAGGCCCACGTGACCGGCGTGGCTCGGCTAGGCTGCGGAGCATCATGCGATTCGGGCTGCTTCTCCTTAGCTGCCGCGGCGAGGGCCTGTAACCGAGGCCGACCCCCTCCCCGCGGAGTTTTGGCGTTGCGCCGTCGGCCGTCCTTCCGGACCCGCCCTCGAGGAGCCCCCGCATCATGGCGAACCGCCAGCAGCCCAGTTCCATGCCGATCCACAAGTACGGCCAGTACGAGCAGGTCGACATCCCGGACCGCACCTGGCCGGACAACCGGATCACCGCCGCCCCCCGCTGGCTCTCCACGGACCTGCGCGACGGCAACCAGGCCCTGATCGACCCGATGTCGCCCGAGCGCAAGCGCCGGATGTTCGACCAGCTGGTCAAGATGGGCTACAAGGAGATCGAGGTCGGCTTCCCGGCTTCCGGCCAGACCGACTTCGACTTCGTGCGCTCCATCGTCGAGGAGCCCGGCGCCATCCCCGACGACGTCACCATCTCCGTACTGACCCAGGCCCGCGAGGACCTGATCGAGCGGACCGTGGAGTCGCTGAAGGGCGCCAAGCGCGCCACCGTGCACCTGTACAACGCGACCGCGCCGGTCTTCCGTCGGGTGGTCTTCCGCGGCTCCAAGGACGACATCAAGCAGATCGCCGTCGACGGCACCCGCCTGGTGATGGAGTACGCCGAGAAACTGCTGGGCCCGGAGACGGAGTTCGGCTACCAGTACAGCCCGGAGATCTTCACCGACACCGAGCTGGACTTCGCGCTGGAGGTCTGTGAGGCGGTGATGGACGTCTACCAGCCCGGTCCGGGCCGCGAGATCATCCTCAACCTGCCCGCCACGGTGGAGCGTTCGACCCCGTCGACGCACGCGGACCGCTTCGAGTGGATGAGCCGCAACATCTCCCGCCGCGAGCACGTCGTCATCTCCGTCCATCCGCACAACGACCGCGGAACCGCCGTCGCCGCCGCCGAACTGGCGCTGATGGCCGGCGCCGACCGCGTCGAGGGCTGCCTGTTCGGACAGGGCGAGCGCACCGGCAACGTCGACCTGGTCACCCTGGGCATGAACCTCTTCTCCCAGGGCGTCGACCCGCAGATCGACTTCTCCGACATCGACGAGATCCGTCGTACGTGGGAGTACTGCAACCAGATGGAGGTCCACCCGCGCCACCCGTACGTGGGCGACCTGGTCTACACGTCCTTCTCCGGCTCCCACCAGGACGCCATCAAGAAGGGCTTCGACGCGATGGAGGCCGACGCGGCCGCCAAGGGCGTCACCGTCGACGACATCGAGTGGGCCGTGCCGTACCTGCCGATCGACCCGAAGGACGTCGGCCGCTCCTACGAGGCGGTCATCCGGGTCAACTCGCAGTCCGGCAAGGGCGGGATCGCGTACGTCCTGAAGAACGACCACAAGCTGGACCTGCCGCGCCGGATGCAGATCGAGTTCTCCAAGCTCATCCAGGCCAAGACGGACGCCGAGGGCGGCGAGGTCACCGGCAGCGCCATCTGGGCGACCTTCCAGGACGAGTACCTGCCCAACCCCGAGAACCCGTGGGGCCGGATTCAGGTCAAGAACGGCCAGTCGACGACCGACACCGACGGCGTGGACACGCTGCGCGTCGAGGCGACGGTCGATGGCGTCGACACGGTCCTGACCGGTACCGGCAACGGCCCGATCTCGGCCTTCTTCGACGCCCTGCAGTCCGTCGGCATCGACGCCCGGCTGCTCGACTACCAGGAGCACACGATGAGCGAGGGCGCGTCCGCGCAGGCCGCCTCCTACATCGAGTGCGCGATCGACGACAAGGTCCTGTGGGGCATCGGCATCGACGCGAACACCACCCGCGCCTCGCTGAAGGCGGTCGTGTCGGCCGTCAACCGGTCGACTCGCTGACCAGTCTCACCGGCGGTTTGGGGCCCCGTTCGCCATTTGTCCGGCGGGTGGGGTCCCGTCTTGTCCCGTCGTATACCGGCCAATTGATGTGCAGGTCACGGGAAGGTCTCGTCCCGGGTGATGACGCCGGGTCGCCGATGTGGCTAACATCACGCAAGCGCGGCGATGATGCCGTTGGGGGCACCTCCCGCGCCCTTATGGCTGTGGGGGAGTTACGGAGGTGCTGACGTGCTGCCAGGACGGGGACGAAACGGCCGTGCTGCCAGGCCTGTGCGCCTCCTGGGCACACGTACCGCGTGGACGCCCGTCGGGGACGGGGAGTTCTTCTGCCCCGGCTGCGGAGGCGACCGCAACTTCCAGCGGCTGACCGGGCACCGCCGCTTCACCCTTCTCGGCGTGCCCGTGCTGCCGCGCGGCGAGGCCGGACCCGTCGTGGAGTGCGCGGCCTGCCGCCGCCACTTCGGCACCGACGTCCTCGACCACCCCACGACCACCCGCTTCTCCGCGATGCTCCGCGACGCCGTCCACACGGTCGCCCTCGCGGTGCTGTCCGCGGGCGGCACCTGCTCCCGTACGTCTCTGGAGGCCGCCGCGGCCATCGTGCGCGCGGCCGGCTTCGACGACTGCACGGAGGAGCAGCTGGACGCCCTGGTCGAGGCGCTGGCCCTGGACACCGGCCGGCTCTACGGCCGCCCGTGCGGGACCGGGCTGGCCATAGAGCTGCACGAGGCGCTGGACCCGCTGGCCCCGCACCTCGCCCCCGCCGGCCGCGAATCGATCCTGCTGCAGGGCGCCCGGATCGCCCTCGCCGACGGCCCGTACACGCCGTCCGAGCGCGACGCGCTGACCACGGTGGGCGCCGCCCTGACCATCTGCGCGGACGACGTGACCCGGCTGCTGGTGTCGGCGCGGACGCCGTCCTGATACTCCCCGGGGAGTAGTCCCGCCCGCCCGTCACCCCGGGCAGTACCCCGCAACTCGCCCTTTGGCCCGACGAATCGCCCCCCGCCCGCCGGGAGTCTGGAAACGACCCAGACACCCCGACCGGAGGGAGGCCCGTCCATGGGGGCCGCAAGGACACGTACACGGCGACGGCGCGCAGTGCCCTGGGCGGTGCTCGGCCTGTGGCTGGCCGCGCTCGTGCTCGTCGGACCGCTCGCCGGGAAGTTCGGCGACGTACAGCAGAACCGGGCGGTCGACTACCTGCCCGACAGCGCGGACTCCACCCAGGTGGCGAGGATCCAGGACACGTTGCCGGGCGGCGAGTCGACCGACCTGGTGCTCGTGTACCACCGGGACGGCGGGCTCACCTCCGCCGACCGGAGGACGGCGGCGGACCAGGTCGCCGAGGTCGGCGGCGCCTACGACCTCTCCGGCAAGCCCCAGGGCATCCCGTCCGAGGACGGCTCCACCCTCATGTACCCGGTCTCCAGCACCCAGCCCGGCCAGGACGAGGAGGCCCGGAACGCCTTCGTGGACGGCGTACGGGACATCGCCGAAGGCACGGGCGGGCTGAGTGTCGAGGTCGGCGGGCCGGGCGCGCTCAACACCGACATGGGCAAGGTGTTCGAGACGATCGACGGCACCCTGCTGCTGGCCACCCTCGGCGTGGTCACCGTGCTGCTGATCCTCATCTACCGCAGCCCGTTCCTGTGGCTGGTCCCGCTCGCCGTCGCGGGCGTCGCCGCCGCCATGGCGATGGCCGCCGGATACGGCCTGCACGAACTGTTCGACGTCACCATCACCGGCCAGAGCGGCGGCGTGATGACCATCCTCGTGCTCGGCGCCGGCACCGACTACGCACTCCTGCTGATCTCCCGCTACCGCGAGGAGCTACGCCGCCACGAGCGCCCGTACGACGCCATGCGCACCGCCCTGCGCGGCTGCGGACCCGCGATCCTCGCCTCCTCCGGGACCGTCGCGGCCGGGCTGCTGTGCCTGCTCGCGGCCGACCTGAACAGCAGCAGCGGCATGGGGCCGGTCGGCATGGTCGGCGTGCTCGCCGCGCTGGTCGCCATGACTACCCTGCTGCCCGCGGTCCTCGTACTGCTCGGCCGCCGGATCTTCTGGCCGCTGATCCCGGCCTTCGGCAGCACCCCCAAGACCCGCCGCTCCCTGTTCGCTGCGATGGGCACCTCGGCCACCCGCAGGCCGGCCGCCGTCCTCGCGGGCGGTGCCGTCCTTCTCGGAACGCTCGCCCTCGGCGCCCTCAACCTGCCGGGGAGCCTCAAGCAGGAGGACTCCTTCACCGAGAAACCCGAGTCGATCGCCGCGATGCAGACTCTGGCCCGCGAGTATCCCGAGCGCAGCAGCCGGCCGGTCACCGTCATCGCCCCCACCGACAAGGCAGCAGCCGTCCTTGACCAGGCCCGTACGACCGACGGGGTCGCCGACGTGACCGCCGGACGCAGCGGCGAGGGCTGGAGCGAGATCTCCGTCTTCACCACCGCAGCCCCCGAGTCGGCGGCCGAGACCAAGACCATCGAGGCCCTGCGCGACGCCCTCGACGGCTCCTACGGCGCCTACGTCGGCGGGCCCAGCGCCCAGCAGATCGACCTGGCCGACAGCGAGTCCCGGGACCGCACGGTGATCGTGCCGCTGGTCCTCGCCGCCGTGTTCGTGATCCTCGTGTTCCTGCTGCGCAGCCTCGTCGCGCCGCTGATGCTGCTGGCCGCGGTGGTCGCCGTGTGGGGCGCCGCGCTCGGCATCGGAGGACTGGTCTTCGGACCGGTGCTCGGCTTCGAGGGCACCGACCCCGGGCTCGGACTGCTGTCCTTCGTCTTCCTGGTCGCGCTGGGCGTCGACTACGGCATCTTCCTGATGCACCGGATGCGGGAGGAGTCCCTCGCGGGCGCCGAACCGCAGACCGCCGCGCTCACCGCCCTGCGCACCACCGGCGCAGTCATCGCCTCCGCGGGCGTCGTGCTCGCCGCGACGTTCGCCGTGCTCACCACGCTGCCCCTGGTGGGGCTCGTCGAACTCGGCTTCGTCATCGCGGTCGGCGTCCTTCTCGACACGTTCCTCGTCCGCACCTACCTGGTGACCACCGCCAGCGTGCTGCTGGGCCGGAAGGTGTGGTGGCCCGGGACGCTGTCGCGGACCCCGGAGCCGCAGCCGGAGCCGCTGGAACACCAGCCGGAGCCGGTGTGAGCCGCTCACCCACCGTCGGGGCGTCCCTCCTCTCCCGGAGGGGCGTCCTCCGGGCGGAGGATGAGCCCGTGCAGGAGACCAGCCGCCCCAGCCTCAGCGACCGGATCATCGCGGCCTTCCACCGCGACCCCCGCAGCGCCCCGCACGGCACCCGCAACGACGCGTTCCTCGCGCTCGTGCTCGTCGTGGCCGCCGTGAGCATCGGTCTGTTCACCGACGACGGCCGCCGCCCGGACGCGCTCGGCTGGACACTGCTGCTCGCCCTGCACGTGCCGATCGTGTGGCGGCGGCGCCACCCACTGCTCGTCCTCGCCGTCGTGGTGGCGCTGGTCGTGCCGTACCACGCCCTCGACAACAACCACAACGCCCCCACCGCGGCGGCCTTCACCGCGCTGTACACGGTCGCGGTCACCGGCCGGCCCCTGCGCACGATCCTGACGGGGGCCGTCGTCCTCGTCATCTCGCTCAGCGTGATGCTCACCGTCGACACCAAACAGGCCGTCGAACTGCTGCGGATCTCCGGCTGGATCATCGCCGTGCTCTTCTGCGGCGTCGACGTCCGCTACTACCGCCAGTACGTCGCCTCGATCGTGGACCGCGCCGACCGCGCCGAACGCACCCGCGAGGAGGAGGCCCGCCGCCGGGTCGCCGAGGAGCGGCTGCGCATCGCCCGTGACCTGCACGACCTGCTCGCCCACAGCATCACCCTCATCGGCGTCCAGACCTCCGTCGCCGCCCACGTCCTGGCCGCCGACCCCGAGCGCCTCGACCGGGAGACGGTCGCCAAGGCCCTCGACGACATCTCCGAGACCTGCCGGAGCGCGCGCGGGGAACTCCGTACGACGCTGGAGGTGTTGCGGGCCTGCGAACACGGCGACGCGCGCGGCCCGCTGCCCGGCCTCGACGGCGTACCCGACCTGGTGGCGGCGGCCCGGCTCGCGGGGGCGCGCGTCGAGCCCGACGTACGGGTCCGGCAGGCGCCGCCCGCGGTGGGCGCGGCCGCGTACCGGATCGTGCAGGAGGCGCTGACCAACGCGGTACGGCACGCCGGCCCCGAACCCTGTGTGTCCGTCCGGATGTACGAGGACGAGGGCGCCCTGCACCTGTCCGTGACCGACGACGGCACCGGGCCCACGCCCGGAGGCACCCCCGGGTACGGGCTGGTCGGGATGCGGGAGCGCGCCCGCAGCGTCGGTGGCACACTCGACGCCGGACCGCGGCCGCGGGGGCGGGGCGGGTTCGAGGTGGCCGCGGTGCTGCCGCTGGGAGGGAGAACCGGATGACCATCCGCGTACTGCTCGCCGACGACCAGACCCTGGTGCGGGAGGCGTTCGCGATGCTTGTCGAGTCGGCGCGGGACATGGAGGTGGTCGGGCAGGCGGGTACGGGGCGGGAGGCGGTCGAGCTGGCGCGCGGTACCGGTGCCGATCTCGTCGTGATGGACGTCCGCATGCCCGACCTCGACGGCATCGAGGCGACCCGGCTGATCGCGGCGGACGAGGACCTGGCGGGGGTGAAGGTGCTGGTCCTCACGACCTACGACACGGACGAGAACATCGTCGAGGCGCTGCGGGCCGGGGCGTCCGGGTTCCTGGTGAAGGACACGCGGCCGGCCGAACTCCTCGACGCGATCCGTACCGTGGCGGCGGGGGAGGCGCTGCTGTCGCCGGGGCCGACGGCGCGGCTGATCGAGCGGTTCCTGCGGAGTCCTTCGGCGGCGGTGGCGGGGGGTGAGGGTGGGCCGGAGTGTCTGTCGGAACGTGAGCGTGAGGTGCTGGCGTTGGTCGCGCGTGGCCTCAACAACACGGAGATCGCGGGGGCGTTGGGACTGAGTCCGCTGACCGCGAAGACGCACGTCAGCCGGATCATGGGGAAGCTGGGGGCGCGGGATCGGGCCCAACTGGTGATCGTGGCGTACGAGTCGGGGATGGTGACGCCGGGGGGCGTCGGGTGACGGACTCGCTGGGGGCTCCGCCCTCGGGCCCCGGGGTGGCACCCATCCCGAGTCTCCCTCCCCCCGGTGGGGGTGCACGTCCCTGGGGGCTCCGCCCCCAGACCCCCGGACCTATGCCCACCCGCCACCCGACTCGGTTGGTGGAAAGGGTGGCCTCTCGACCTGCGGAGTCCGGTGGGACCCTGGGCCTGTGTCCGCTCAGTAGTGGACTCGGTTGGTGGAATGGGTGGCGTCTCGACCTGCGGAGTCGGGTGGGCTCCGGGGCCTGTGTCCGCTCAGTAGTGGACTCGGGTGGTGGAATGGGTGGCGTCTCGACCTGCGGCGTCGGGTGGGCTCCTGGGCCTGTGTCCGCTCTGGAGTGGACTCGGTTGGTGGAATGGGTGGCGTCTCGACCTGCGGCGTCGGGTGGGCTCCTGGGCCTGTGTCCGCTCTGGAGTGGACTCGGTTGGTGGAATGGGTGGCGTCTCGACCTGCGGCGTCGGGTGGGCTCCTGGGCCTGTGTCCGCTCAGTAGTGGACTCGGTTGGTGGAATGGGTGGCGTCTCGACCTGCGGAGTCGGGTGGGCTCCTGGGCCTGTGTCCGCCCAGTAGTGGACTTGGTCGGTTGGCGGGGTGGTCTGTTGATCCGCCGAGTCGGGTGGGCTTCTGGGCGGGTGGCTTCTCGACTCACCGAGTCGGGTGGTGGGTGGGCGAAGGTCCGGGGGTTCAGGGGGCGGAGCCCCCTGGCGGGGGCGAAGGGGCCGCCGAGCCCCTGGGATGGGATGGGTAGGGGCGGCGGGGGCGAGGAAAGACCCGAGGGGAGCCCCGGGGGTGCCGACCCCTGTGCGGCGCCCCCGGGGTGGGCCGTTACGGGAGGGTCTTCTCGTAAGTGGAGTCCTCGTCGGAGTCGTAGACGAGCTTGCCGCCGACGTCGTAGCCCTTGATGTGGGGCGCGAGGGTGACCTGCTGGTTCAGGATGCCGGAGGCGACGAACCAGCCGTGGTCGAGGGCGGCCTCGCTGGTGGCGTCGCCGTAGGAGACGGTGACCTTGGCCACCGACGGCTCCACCGTGCCGATGAACCCCCAGCGGAACGGCAGCTTCCAGTTCCCCTTGTCCAGGAACGACTGCTGGTACAGCTTGCCGCCGTTCATGTCGGCCAGCACGGGCGGAGAGTCCGGCAGCCGGTCGCTACCGCTGACGTTGAGCCCGGAGGCCTCACCGTCCTTGACGTTGCAGATCAGCCGGGTTTCCCGTGGCTTCTCCTGCACGGCGACGACGTAGATGCCGTCACCGGGCGCGTTGGTGTCGCCGGTGCTGTTCTGCGCCAGGATGATCCGGTAGCTGTCGGCCGTACCCAGGTTCAGCTTGAGCCCGCCTTTCTTCTCCTGCTCGCGCTGATCGGCCAGGCACTTCTCCAGCCCGTCGGCGGCCCGCGCGAACGTGATCCCGTCGAGCAGCTGCCCCGGCGTGGCCGGCCCGGCGGGCCCGGTCGGCGTCGGCGACGCACTGGGCGTCGGTGTCGCCGACCGCGAGGCGGAGACGGACGACTGCGGCGACGCCGTGACCGACCCCCCGCCCGGCCCCCCGACCGCATACGCCCCCACCGGCACCGCCGCCAGCGTCACCAGAACCGCCCCGGCCGCAGCCACCCGGCGCCGCCGCTCCACCACGCCCTGGCGGCGGATCGCCGGGTACGGTGCCTGCGAGGGCCGGATCGTGTAGGCGTCCTCGGCGAGCAGCCCACGCAACTGCTCCTCGAAGTCGGGCCCGTCTTCCCGCCCCGGCCCCGGCCCCTGCCCCTGCCCCTGTTCCACGCTCACCTGGTTCCTCCCTGTCCCGCGACCGACGTGCCGGCGGATGACGTGCCGGCGGATGACGTGCGACTGCGCTCGGGCCCGTCCATCGCCTGCGCGAGCCCCGGATACGTACGCAACTTCGCCAGCCCCTTGGACGCCTGGCTCTTGACCGTGCCGGGGGAGCAGCCGAGCATCTCGGCGACCTCCGCCTCGGACAGGTCCTCCCAGTACCGCATGACGATCACCGCTCGCTGCTTCGGCGGCAGCCCGGCCAGCGCGCCGATCAGGACACCTCTCTCGTCGACCCGTGCCACGGCCTCGTCGCGTCCCGCCACCTCCGGCGGCGCCGCGGTCAGTGACTCCGTGACACGCCGCTTGCGGAACCGGTCGCTGTTGCAGCTGACCAGCATCCGACGGACGTACGCCTCCGGGCTGTCGCTGCGTGACACGCGCCGCCAGGAGCGGTACGCCTTCGCCAGCGCCGTCTGTGTCAGGTCCTCGGCGTGGTGCACGTCGCCGGTGAGCAGATACGCGGTCCGTACGAGCCGGGACCATCGGGCTCTGACGAATTCCTGGAACTGGGCCTCTTGTTCGGCCTGCATCAAGCACCCTCCCTCGCCCCCCAGACCACCGTTCTCCCGGATTCGGTTGCCTGTCGTCCGGCACGGCGTTCGAATGGGCCCATGGGGAGTATGGAGCTGTGGGACGAGCGGGACGCCGGGGTGCTGCGACTGCCTTCCGGGCGGCTGGTGCGGGGCAGGGGTCTGCGGCACCCCCTGGCACCGGGGGCGCCGAGCCCGTCGTACGGCGTGTATCTGCTCGGCCGGCAACCGCCCCCGGTGCACTGGGAGTCCCGCTGGCTGCGCTGGCCCGACTTCCGGCTGCCCGCCGACCGTACGACTGCCCGCGCGGTCCTCACCGACGCCTGGGAACGGGCCGCCGGTGAGCGTGTGGAGCTCGCCTGCGGCGGCGGACGCGGCCGTACGGGCACGGCGCTCGCCTGTCTCGCGGTGCTGGACGGCGTGCCGGCGGAGGAAGCCGTCGCCTACGTCCGCCGCCACTACGACCGGCACGCGGTGGAGACGCCGTGGCAGGCGCGGTACGTACGGCGGTTCGGAGCGGCTGCGGGTTCAGGGGCGGCGGGTTCAGGGGCGGCGGGCGCGGAAGCGTAGGCCGCCGCTTTGCGGGTGCGTGTCCACGGACACGTCCGTGAAGCCGGCCTTCTCCAGGCGGGCCGGCAGACCCGCCGGGTCGAGGGTGTTCATCGTGTCCCGGAAGTGGAGGACGCGGAAACGCAGGCCCGGTTGGCTGTCGCTGCCGGCGAAGGTGCCGCCGGGGCGCAGCACGCGGAACGCCTCGGCGAAGATGCGGTCCTGGTGGGTGGCGGTGGGCACGTGGTGGAGCATCGTGAAGCAGACGACGGAGTCGAAGGACGCCCCGGGCAGGGGGAGTTCGGCGCCGTCCGCGAGGAGGACACGGGCGCGGTCGCCCCACTCGGCCTGGAGCAGTCGGACCGTGTCCGCGTCGATCTCGGCGGCCGTCAGACGCGGCACCAGGTCGACGAGGACGCGGAGGTTGGCGCCGTAGCCGGGGCCGATCTCCAGTACGTCCGCGCCGAGGTCCACGTGTTCCAGCGCCCAGGGGAGGATGCGGTCCTTGGTCTTCTGCGCCCAGTTCTCGGAGCTGCAGATCCTGCGGTGGGCTCGGTTCATCGGCATGGCATCGACGCTAGGCGGGGCGTGCGGGCGTCCACCAGGCGCTAGTGTGCCGTCCCATGTCGCCGAACGGACAGTACCGCCCGTACGACACCGCCGGTTCGGGCATCTTCGTCGGTCACTTCAGCATGCCGCGCGGCAGCGCCTTCACCACGCACTGGCACGGACACCATCAACTCGCCTCGTCGGCGAAGGGGTTGCTGCGGGTACGCAGCGAGCGGGGGGTGTGGCTGCTGCCGCCGTCGCTGGCCCTGTGGATCCCGGCGGGGGTCGCGCACGCCACCGAGTCGGCGGGCGACGCCGTCATGCGCAGTCCGTACGTCGACCCGGAGTGCTGTCCGCACATCGACTGGCGGGAGCCGACCGTGGTGGCGGTGACACCCTTGCTACGCGCCCTCATCGACCACCTGATCGGCGCGGACCTGGCCCCGGACGCCCGTACCCGCGCCGAGGCCGTACTCCTCGACGAACTGCGTCCGGTGCCGGTCGCGGGCATCTCCGCGCCCCTTCCCCGCGACCCGCGCGCCCGCTCGGTGGCCGAGGCGCTGCGGGCCGACCCCGCGGACGGCCGGAGCCTCGCCGACTGGGGCGCTCAGGTCGGCTCCAGCGCACGGACGTTGGCCCGTCTCTTCGTCGCCGAGACCGGCCTCGCCTTCGGGCAGTGGCGGGAGCGCTCGCGGATGCAGTCCGCGATGCCGCACCTCGCGGCGGGCCTGCCGATCGAGTCGGTGGCCCGCCGCGTCGGCTATGCCACGGCCAGCTCCTTCACCGCCGCGTTCCACCGGCTGGTGGGCGTGACACCGAGGCAGTACTTCCCGGTCAGCTGAGGGCTTCGGCCAGCAGCGCCGCCGTGTCCGCGACCAGAGCGTCGTCCCATGCCGCGTCCTGGGCGGGCTTCGTCGACAGGACGGACAGGACGACCGGGGCGCCGGTGCCGGTCCAGGCGATGCCCACGTTGTTGGTGGTGCCGTAGGAGCCGGAGCCCGTCTTGTCGGCGATCGTCCACGCGGCCGGGAGGCCCGCGCGGAAGCGTTTGACGCTGGTCGTGTTGTTCAGCAGCCAGTGCGTGAGGAGGGCGCGGTCCTCGCGGTTCAGTGCCTTGCCGAGGACCAGTCGGCCGTAGGTCCGGCCGATGGCGTACGGGCTCGTCGTGTCAGTGATCCGCCACGGCTCGGCCGAGTTGAGGTCCGTCTCCCAGCGGTCGAGGCGCGTCACCGGGTCGCCCAGGGAGCGGGCGAAGCGGGTGATCGCGGTGGGACCGCCGAGCTCGCGCAGGAGGAGGTTGCCCGCGCCGTTGTCGCTGTAGGTGATGGCCACCTCGGCGAGTTCGGCGACGGTCATGCCCTCGGCCAGGTGCTCCCTGGTCTTGTCGGAACCCGTCGCCGGCAGGTCGGCCTCCGTGTAGTGGATACGACGGGCCAGGAACTCGCCGTGGCGATCCAGGTCGCGCAGGACGGCCGCGGAGGCGAGCGTCTTGAACAGGGAGCACATCGGGAACAGCTCGTCGGCGCGGTGCCGGACGGTCCGCCCGGTGGCGAGGTTGTGGGCGAAGACGCCCAGGCGGGCGCCGTGCCGCTCCTCCAGGCGCCGGAGGCGGGCGGTGACGCCCGCGCCCGGGTCGCCGGTGGCGTGCGCGGGCACGCTGGAGAGCAGGGTGGCCGCGGCGGCGGTGCCGGCCGCGAGGAGGGTGCGTCGGGTCATCTGGGACTGTGCGGAGTCTAAGATCTCGCTCTCCTTCGCTGGATGTGCGTCGACGATCTCTCCAGTGATCGACGCCGGATCTCATCCCTTGGTTGCGGGGCCGCAGGGGAGCGACTGAGCGCAGTTGTCGACTGACACCTACGACTGACACCTACGACTGACACCAACGGCTGACACAGGCTCGAACAGCAGCGGTCAGTCGACCGTAGTTGCCAACTGGGAAGGCACATTTTTCAGCGGCACGATTTCTGGCCCCCGGAAAACCGCAACGTACCCCAACCCCCACTATCAATCCGGCCCTGCTCCACGTGACCGGATGCGTTCCATCACCGGAATCCGCCTACGTGTATCTCCAACGCGAGGCGCTTCTCGGACGGTTGGGCCAGTTTCAAACCCTCGCTCTGGAGCTCGCACATTATCCAGGACCAGCTGGCCTTGCTTGTCAAGCGCGCGAGTCACGGATTCTTGCAGAATCCCAAACGTGGCAGCCCAAGCCAGTATTTGCGTATCCGTGTCAAGGGCGGTTAGCCCCGGAATGAACTGACCACTGACCAGCAGGACCCCCAGAACCGCAGAAAGGGCACCCACTGGAAGTCTCAGAGCGAGAAGAAGGGCTGGGATATGGTAGGGCCCTGCCGTGCCGCGCATCTTTGTAAGGGAAGCCGTTCCCGCCAAGGCGGCAGCAAGCATTCCCGAAAATTCCACGAGAAGGACATCACTGCCATCGGGAGTCGCGCCGATCGGACAGACCCTGGGGCGCGAAGGAGGTTGGAAGCAGAACTTGGAAGCGAGTCCGGCTGGGTCGATGAAGCTCCATGTCATGAACGCAGCTGCAATGGCTGTCATGATCGCGATTGAAAAGGCTACTATGCGCCCAAAGCTGCGAACTCTGGCTCTCTCGGCCTCCTCGGCCCGGAAAGCTTCGTGCAGGGTGTCGGCAGCAAGGTCTCTCGCCTTGTCATTCAAGGGCGCGTAACCCTGCTTCAGCTCACTCCCGAGCCGCTTCAATCCCAAGTCGCTGGGGTGCAGATGAAGCATGCACTGAGCCAATATTCGAACCCCCCGCCACCTCAGCTCCCTTTCAGGTAGGATTCGGAGCATCTCGACCTCGGCCTCGTGCATGTTGGCCATTGCCCTGTCGTGAGCAGCGCCAGTGATGCGCGCCCACCAGCCACCTTTTAAGGCCACTCGTGCCGCATCCAGTTGCACGCGCGCTTTCTTTGCGACTTCCATGTCGGCAGGCGAAACCGAATCAGCTGCCGCGATTCGGTTGAGTTGCGATTGAAGCTCTGCGATATGTGCACCAACCCTTGCGCACCACGGCGTCTGTTGCTGACCTGCGACGTCTCCGTCATTTTCCGGCATGGGCAGCTCCACTCGCAGGGTACGAGACCCCCTCTCACTATATGACTGGGATGCGCGGGCACTGCAACTCGAACGCAGGGAAAGCGGTAAGCGTGAATAGGAAACATTTAAGGATGGAACCGAGCGGAGTGACCTTCATCGGCTTCGAAAGTGCGCCCAGCTCGCAGTGCAAACGGCTCCACCACGGCCTTGTGGATGTGGTGTGCCGTCTGCCGTTCACCGGTACGCGGGCCCCCACCGTGTTCGATCGAGCGCAAGCCGCGAGGGACAAGAATGATTCACCGGGTTGGCCCTCGCCCGACGCCTGTGCCTGGGCGTGCCGATCGTCCGGTCAGTCGCAGTAGACGTCGGCTTCCGGTCGCTCGCCGGTGGCCAGGAAGCGGGACACCGTCTCGTCCCCGCACGCGTTGCCGTTGTCGAGGTAGGCGTCGTGGCCGGTGGAGTTCACCGTGACCATGACGGCACGGTCGCCGAGGGCGCGGCGGAGCTTCAGGGCGCCGGCGAGCGGGGTGGCGACATCCCGTTCGTTCTGTACGAGCAGGATGTTGGACGGGCCGCGGTCGGTGATCCGCACCGGCGCCTGCTTCGGCGGGTTCGGCCACGCGGCGCACACCATCGCGTTGCGTGGCATGCCCGCGGTCAGCGGGTACGCGGCCCGGCTCGCGTCGACGCCCTTCTGGTACTCGGCGGCCGACGTGGGCCACGCGATGTCGTTGCACAGCGTCGCGGCACCGACCGCGGCGACGTTCTGCAGCACCTCCTCCGGCGGCATGGCGGGCGCGGGCGGCACGGTGCCCTTGCGGGCGGCGAGGATCAGCTTCGCGAGGGCGGGGAAGTCGTCGGGGTCGTAGAGGCTGTCCAGCAGGGTTTGGCGCAGCACGTTGCCGTTCAGCTCCTCCGGGTTGGCGCCGGGCCACGGGATGGGCTCCCGGTCGAGCCGCGCGGCCAGCTCCAGGAACAGCGGCCGCACCTCGGCCGCCGTCCCGGCCAGCCGGTCCGGGTTGTCCGGCGCCGACGCCCACTTCGCGAACTCGGGGAACGTGTCCTCGACCCCCTGCTCGTGCCCGGCGAGCCAGGCGCGGGAGACGCGGGTGGGGTCGGGGTCGTCGTTGCTGTCCAGCACGATCCGGTCCGTGCGGTGCGGGAACAGCTGGCTGTAGACCGAGCCGACATACGTCCCGTACGAGACGCCCCAGGCGGAGATCGTGCGCTCGCCGAGCGCGGCCCGGATGCGGTCGAGGTCGCGGGCCTCGGTCGCCGTGTCGATGTGGCGCATCAGCTCGCCGCCGTTACGGGCGCAGGCGTCCGCCATTCGCCGCGCGGTGACCATGTTCTCGGCGACGGAACCGTCCGGGGCGGGCCAGGGCCGAAGCTTCGACAGGGCGAGGTCGGCGTGGCCGAGGCCGCAGTCGACGGAGGTGGAGGGGGCGAGGCCGCGCGGGGCGAAGCCGACGAGGTCGTAGGTGTCGCGTACGTCCTGCGGGAGCTTCTGGCCCTTGCCGGAGGGGTTGTTGAGGCTGGACCCGCCGGGCCCTCCCGGGATCAGCACCAGCGCCCCGCGGCGGGCGTCAGGGTCCTCGGCGGGGATGCGGGAGACGACGACGTCGATCTTCCGGCCGCTCGGGTCGGCGTGGTCCATCGGCACCTCGACGGTCGCGCACTGCTGCCGGGGGTCGAGGCCGGCGCCCGCGCACTTCGTCCACCGGAGGGAGGGGGTGGCGGCGGAGGCCGAGGCGGACGTGGTCAGCGGGGCGGTGAGACCGAGGAGGACGGCGGAGGTGGCGACCAGGGCTGCGTTTCTCTTGATCTGCGTCATGCGGACGAGCCTCGCGGAACCCGACGGTTCGCCACATCCGGGTAACTTCCGTGTTGTGGGGCGGGGTTACCCCCACAGCGGTGCTCGGGTTTCCCCGGAGCCCGAGAGCCAACCCGTGGCAACAGCCACGTCCGCCATCAGGCGACCCCGACGGTACGGATGAACTCCGTCCACGCGACGGGCCCGACGAGCAGCACGGGCCCACCGGGCACCTTGCTGTCACGGACCGGGACGACGACACCGGGGACTTCGTCGGCGACCTCGACGCAGCTGCCGCCCTCGCCGTTGCTGTATGTGCTCTTGCGCCGGCTGGCGGCGCCTGGGAAGTCGTACGCGACCTCGACGCAGTCCTCCCCGCCGCTGCCGCCGCTGTGGCTGCTCTTGCGCCAGCGGGCGTTGCTCAGGTCGTACTCGCGCATCGTCTGTAGTCCTCCGCCACCGACTCGATCAGGGCAAGGGTCGCCTCCGGCGACAACGCGGCGGCCCTGATGCCATGATCCCGGCGTCGCCGACCGGGATGCGCAGAGTTGTCTCGTGCAGGACCGCCCAATACACCGGCCGTGTAGCGTTCTTGAGGAGCTGCGTCCGGTCCATGCGTCCTCTGGCCAACTCTTCGATGTACTCGTCGGTGGCCGGCGGATTGCCCGCAAGGAACACTGCTCGCGCGTACTCCCGCGTCTGGAGCAGGCCCCGGAATCACCGTCGGTGCGTACTCGCAGATCTCCGTCGCCAGTCGCTCCAGCTCCACCACGTGCGCGAAGTACTCCGTGTATGGCTGCTCCTTGATGAGCTTTCTCAGAGCCGTTTGAAAAGGCCATCGGTTTGTAGTACTCCGTCAATGCGCTGAGCCACATCCAATTGCGGTTTCCGAATCGCCTGTTCGAACTGTCCGATGTACCCACCGGGCACGAAAACCCTCAATCCCAGTTCCGCCTGCGTGATACCCGCGTCTTCGCGCCGCCGCTTCAGCTCTGTCCCGAAGAACTCCCACACCGCCTGGCGCGAACCGTTGGCCATAGCCAACCTTCCTCCCCTGACGCGCACTTGTAGTGCACAGACTCCTGCCGAGTGTAGGCCCCGCAGGGCACTCTGGAGATGAGAAGAGTGAAACTCAAAAAGGAAGGGGAGCACGGTGGAGTCACGGCACTCGGCGCACTGCGTCGAAGAGACGGAGGAAACGGTGAAAGAATTGCGCGAGGCACTCCTTGTGGCAGGAATTAAACTTCCGTCACTGGGGTTCGATCCGGTGAGTCTTGCGCGGGAGGCACCCTGTCCGCTCATCGAATTGGGGCGGTGTTCCGTGGAGACCGCGCAGCGACTCGCCGCGGTGTCGCGGTGAAGCCGCCGGTGGGGGCGTACGTCGTGGACACCCGGAGCGGGAGGGTGGGGATCGTCATGGGGCACGAGGGGCCGTATGTGCAACTGAGACCGTACGGCGGGGGCCGGGAGTGGGACGCCGATCCGGGTGCCGTACGGCATGCCACCCCGACCGAGCGGCTGAGCACGATGACGGCGTACGCCAACGCGCGCAGCCGCGGTGAGGTGCCTTGACGCACGGGGACGACGGGGGACAGCCGGCGTAGGCGAGAATGGGCCCCATGAGTCTGTTCCGTGACGACGGCGTCGTGCTGCGCACCCAGAAGCTGGGTGAGGCGGACCGGATCATCACCCTGCTCACGCGCGGTCACGGGCGGGTACGGGCCGTGGCCCGCGGGGTGCGCAGGACCAAGTCGAAGTTCGGGGCCCGGCTGGAGCCGTTCTCCCACGTCGACGTGCAGTTCTTCGCGCGGGGGAGCGAGCTGATCGGGCGCGGGCTGCCGCTGTGCACGCAGAGCGAGACCATCGCGCCGTACGGGGGCGGGATCGTCGCGGACTACGCGCGCTACACCGCCGGGACGGCCATGCTGGAGACCGCCGAGCGGTTCACCGATCACGAGGGCGAGCCGGCGGTGCAGCAGTATCTGCTGCTCGTCGGCGCGCTGCGGACGCTGTCCCGGGGCGAGCACGCCCCGCACCTGATCCTCGACGCGTTCCTGCTCCGCTCCCTCGCCGTCAACGGCTACGCGCCCACCTTCACCGACTGCGCGAAGTGCGGCATGCCCGGACCGAACCGGTTCTTCTCGGTGGCGGCCGGGGGCTCGGTCTGCGTCGACTGCCGGGTGCCGGGGAGTGTCGTACCGTCGCCGCAGACCCTGGAACTCCTCGGGGCGCTGCTTACGGGAGACTGGGAGACCGCGGACGCGAGCGAGCCGCGGTATGTCCGGGAGGGGAGCGGGCTGGTGTCCGCGTACCTGCACTGGCATCTGGAGCGCGGGCTGCGCTCCCTTCGCTACGTGGAAAAGTCCTAGCCAGCAAGCACGAGGAGACGAGAAGCACCATGGCCGTACGCGGGATCCTGGGGCGTCAGCGCCGCGAGTACAAGACGCCGGAGCCGCACCCGTCCGGGGCCCGCCCGCCGAAGCTCCCCGGTGAGCTGGTGCCCACCCACGTGGCGATCGTCATGGACGGGAACGGCCGCTGGGCCAAGGAGCGCGGCCTGCCGCGCACGGAGGGGCACAAGGTCGGCGCCGAGCGGGTGCTGGACGTGCTCCAGGGTGCGATCGAGCAGGGTGTGAAGAACATCTCCCTGTACGCCTTCTCCACCGAGAACTGGAAGCGGTCGCCGGACGAGGTGCGCTTCCTGATGAACTTCAACCGCGACTTCATCCGCAAGACCCGTGACCAGCTCGACGAGCTGGGGATCCGGGTGCGCTGGGTGGGCCGTATGCCCAGGCTGTGGAAGTCCGTCGCCAAGGAGCTCCAGGTCGCCCAGGAGCAGACCAAGGACAACGACAAGCTGACGCTGTACTTCTGCATGAACTACGGCGGCCGTGCCGAGCTCGCGGACGCGATGCAGGCCATGGCGGAGGACGTGAAGGCCGGCCGGCTCGACCCGTCCAAGGTCACCGAGAAGACCATCCAGAAGTACCTGTACTACCCGGACATGCCGGACGTGGACCTGTTCCTGCGGCCGAGCGGCGAGCAGCGCACGTCCAACTACCTGCTCTGGCAGAGCGCCTACGCCGAGATGGTCTTCCAGAACGTGCTGTGGCCGGACTTCGACCGGCGGGATCTGTGGCGTGCGTGCCTGGAGTTCGCCTCGCGGGACCGGCGCTTCGGTGGGGCCATCCCCAACGAGGAGCTGCTTGCCATGGAAGGCAAGCAGGAGTAGTCGGCCTGGCGGGCGCCCGGTGTTGCTGCGGGCCGGAGGGTGGGTGCGCAACCCGGCGCTGCGGGGCGCCGCTGCGCCCACCCGTGCCGCCCTGCGGCACGATCGCCCGCAGCGGGGGCGGCTGCGACTGCCCGCAGCTACGGCGGCTGCGGCTGTCGGCGGCTATGGCGGCGCGATTGCCCGCGGCTACGGCGGCTGCGGCCGCCTGCCGCTACGCAGTCTTCGCCGCGCAGTCCTCGCACGTGCCGAAGATCTCCACCGTGTGGGCCACGTTCACGAAGCCGTGTTCCGAGGCGATGGCCTCGGCCCAGGTTTCCACCGCCGGGCCCTCCACCTCAACGGCCTTGCCGCAGACGCGGCAGACGAGGTGGTGGTGGTGGTCCCCGGTGGAGCAGCGGCGGTAGACGGACTCGCCGTCGGAGGTGCGCAGGACGTCGACCTCGCCGGCGTCGGCGAGGGACTGGAGCGTGCGGTAGACCGTGGTCAGCCCGACCGAGTCGCCCTTGTGCTTGAGCATGTCGTGGAGATCCTGGGCGCTGCGGAACTCGTCGACCTCGTCGAGGGCCGCCGCCACGGCGGCCCGCTGCCGGGTTGCGCGGCCCTTCACGGACGGTCCTGCGGTCGTCACCGGTTGCCTCCTTAACGTCTGCTCCTGCCGGGCCATTGTGCCAGTCCGGCCTGTCAGTGGTCAGACGCCGACCTCTCCGCCGGATCCGCGGCTGGCCGGAATCGCACACTCCGCGGGATCCCCGGCAGGCTGCGCGGCCGCCTGTGCCCGCGCGCGCCGCCGGGCCAGCGGGGCCGCCAGCGCGGTCAGCAGGATGAACGCCGCGATGGCGAGCAGGACGATCGTCGCGCCGGGCGGCACGTCCTGGTAGTACGACGTCGCGGTGCCACCGACGGCCACCGAGACGCCGATGCCCACCGCGATCGCGAACGTGGCCGCGAAGCTGCGGCTCAGCTGCTGCGCCGCCGCGACCGGCACCACCATCAGCGCCGACACCAGCAGCAGGCCGACCACGCGCATCGCGACGGTGACGGTGACCGCCGCGGTGATCGCCGTCAGCAGGTTCAGGGCACGCACGGGCAGGCCGGTGACCCGCGCGAACTCCTCGTCCTGGCTCACCGCGAACAGCTGGCGGCGCAGACCGAGGGTGACCAACAACACGAAGGCGGCCAGAACGCAGATCGCCGTGATGTCCGACTCGCTCACCGTCGACAGCGAGCCGAAGAGGAACGACGTCAGGTTCGCGTTCGAGCCCCTCGGCGTGAGGTTGATGAGCATCACGCCGCCGGCCATGCCGCCGTAGAAGAGCATCGCGAGGGCGATGTCGCCGCGCGTCCTGCCGTACCAGCGGATCAGTTCCATGGTGACCGCGCCGAGCACGGACACGAGCGTGGCCGTCCACACCGGTGACCAGGACAGCAGGAAGCCGAGGCCGACGCCGGTCATCGCCACGTGGCCGATGCCGTCGCCCATCAGGGCCTGGCGGCGCTGGACGAGGTAGATGCCGACGGCCGGGGCCGTGATGCCGACCAGGACCGCGGCCAGGAGCGCCCGCTGCATGAAGGCGTAGTTCAGGAGGTCCATCAGCTCAGCAGTCCTGTGCGGATCGGTTCGGCGTCGTGGGCCGCGTGCGGGTGTACGTGGTCGTGGCCGGGCAGCGCGTGCTGGCCGAGGGCCTGCGGGGGCGGGCCGTCGTGCATGACACAGCCGTCGCGCAGGACGACGGCCCGGTCGATCAAGGGCTCCAGCGGGCCCAGTTCGTGCAGGACGAGCAGGACGGTCGTGCCCTGGGCGACCTGCTCACGCAGGGTCGACGCCAGCACCTCCTGGCTCGCCAGGTCCACGCCGGCCATCGGCTCGTCCATGATCAGGAGGTCGGGTTCGGCGGCGAGGGCGCGGGCGATCAGCACGCGCTGGTGCTGGCCGCCGGAGAGGGCGTCGACGGAGTCCTTCGCGCGGTCGGTCATGCCGACCAGGTCCAGCGCACGGCGAACGGCGGCGTGGTCGGCCTTGCGGAGCACGCCGAAGCGGGCGCGGGAGAGGCGGCCGGAGGAGACGATCTCGGTGACCGTCGCCGGGACGCCGCCGGCGGCCGTGGTGCGCTGCGGGACGTAGCCGAGGCGGGCCCAGTCGCGGAAGCGGCGACGTGGGGTGCCGAACAGCTCGATCTCGCCGTCGCTGACGGGCACCTGGCCGATGATGGCGCGGATCGCCGTCGACTTGCCGGAACCGTTGGCTCCGAGCAGCGCGACGACCTCACCGCGGGACACGGTGAGGTCGATGCCGCGCAGGACCGGGCGCGAACCCAGCTCGGCACGGACGCCGCGCAGGGAGATGACGGGTTCGCTCACAAGGTCCTCCGTAGGGATCACTTGGCGCCTAGAGCGGACTGCAGCGCCTTGAGGTTGGACTCCATGACCTGGAAGTAGTCGTCGCCCTTGGACTTGGACGTGATGCCCTCGATGGGGTCGAGCACGTCCGTCTTGAGGCCCGCGTCCTGGGCGAGGGTCTTCGCGGTCTTGTCGGACACCAGTGTCTCGTAGAAGACGGTGGTGACGCCGTCGGCCTTGGCCTCGGTCTGCAGTTCCCTGATCCGGGCCGGGCTGGGCTCGCTCTCCGGGTCGAGGCCGGAGATGGCCTCCTGGGTCAGGCCGTAGCGCTCGGCGAGGTAGCCGAAGGCGGCGTGGTTGGTGAAGAAGACCTTGCTGTCGGTGGTCTTCAGGCCGTCGGCGAACGCGGTGTTCAGATCGCCGAGCTTCTTGGTCAGCGCGTCGGCGTTCTTGCGGTAGTCCGCCGCGTTGTCCGGGTCGGCTTTCTCGAAGTCCTTGGCGATGCCCTCGGCGACCTCGGCGTACTTCACCGGGTCGAGCCAGACGTGCGGGTCGAGGGCGTGCTCCTCCTCCTCCTCGGAGGGGGCCTCCTCGCCCTCGTGCTCGTGCTCGACGTCGCCGTGGTCCTCCAGCTCGGTCAGGGTGGCCGCGTCGATCTTGTTCTTGACGTCGGCCTGCCCGACCGCCTCGTCGACGGCCGGCTGGAGGCCCTTGAGGTAGAGCACCGCGTCGGACTCCTGGAGCTGCGCGGTCTGCTTGGCGCTGATCTCCAGGTCGTGCGGCTCCTGGCCGGGCTCGGTGAGACTGGTGACGTTCACATGGTCCCCGCCGATCTGCTCGGCGAGGAAGGCCATCGGGTAGAACGAGGCGACGACGTCGAACTTGTCCGTGTTGCCCGCGGCCGCGCTGTCGCTCGAGCAGGCGGAGAGGGTGCCGAGGCCGAGGGCGGTGACCGCGGCGACCGCGATGCCGGATATGTGGTGTCGTCGTACGTTCATGACACTCATTTTCAACAAATATGGAAACCGTTGTCAACAAACGTGGTGAGAGGCCCTGTACAGGGACCGATTTGATCGGAGGGGAGTCCCCGCCGGTAACCTGAAGCATTCGCTCTGAAGCATCCTCGCTTCGTCGCCCGTCGTCGTAATGAAGAGAGCACCGTGGCCGCCGACAAGATCGACACCATCGTCAGCCTGAGCAAGCGCCGTGGCTTCGTATTCCCCTGCAGTGAGATCTACGGCGGACAGCGCGCCGCCTGGGACTACGGGCCGCTGGGTGTCGAGCTCAAGGAGAACCTCAAGCGCCAGTGGTGGCGCTACATGGTGACGTCGCGCGAGGACGTGGTCGGTATCGACTCGTCCGTGATCCTGGCCCCCGAGGTCTGGCAGGCCTCCGGCCACGTCGCCACCTTCACCGACCCGCTCACCGAGTGCACCTCGTGTCACAAGCGGTTCCGTGCCGACCACCTTGAAGAGGCGTACGAGGCCAAGCACAACCGCCTGCCGGAGAACGGCCTGGCGGACGTGAACTGCCCCAACTGCGGCAACAAGGGCCAGTTCACCGAGCCCAAGCAGTTCTCGGGTCTGCTCTCCACGCACCTCGGCCCCACCCAGGACAGCGGCTCCGTCGCCTACCTGCGTCCCGAGACCGCCCAGGGCATCTTCACCAACTTCGCCCAGGTGCAGACCACATCGCGCCGCAAGCCGCCGTTCGGCATCGCGCAGATGGGCAAGTCCTTCCGCAACGAGATCACGCCCGGCAACTTCATCTTCCGCACCCGCGAGTTCGAGCAGATGGAGATGGAGTTCTTCGTCAAGCCGGGCGAGGACGAGAAGTGGCAGGAGTACTGGATGGAGCAGCGCTGGAGCTGGTACACCGGCCTCGGCATGCGCGAAGAGAACATGCGGTGGTTCGAGCACCCGAAGGAGAAGCTCTCCCACTACTCCAAGCGCACCGCCGACATCGAGTACCGCTTCCAGTTCGGCGGCAACGAGTGGGGTGAGCTGGAGGGCGTCGCCAACCGCACCGACTACGACCTCGGCGCCCACTCCAAGGCCTCCGGCCAGGACCTGTCCTACTTCGACCAGGAGGCCGGCGAGCGCTGGACGCCGTACGTCATCGAGCCCGCGGCCGGTGTCGGCCGCGCGATGCTGGCGTTCCTGCTCGACGCCTACATCGAGGACGAGGCGCCCAACGCCAAGGGCAAGCTGGAGAAGCGCACGGTGCTGCGCCTGGACCCGCGGCTGTCCCCGGTGAAGGTCGCCGTGCTTCCCCTGTCGCGGAACCCCGAGCTCTCGCCGAAGGCCAAGGGCCTCGCCCAGGCGCTGCGGCAGAACTGGAACATCGACTTCGACGACGCCGGCGCCATCGGCCGCCGCTACCGCCGCCAGGACGAGATCGGTACGCCGTTCTGCGTGACGGTCGACTTCGACACCCTGGACGACAACGCGGTGACCGTGCGCGAGCGTGACTCGATGAAGCAGGAGCGCGTGTCGCTGGACCAGATCGAGGGTTACCTGGCGGCGCGTCTCATCGGCTGCTAGGTGTTCGCCCGGTTCCCCGCACCCCTGGGTGGGGTGCGGGGAACCGTTCGTTTTACAGGTCCACGTCCACGTAGAGCGC
The DNA here is from genome assembly GCF_056820935.1 of Streptomyces sp. Q2. NCBI lineage: Bacteria > Bacillati > Actinomycetota > Actinomycetes > Kitasatosporales > Streptomycetaceae > Streptomyces > Streptomyces sp. Q2. Next base: position 90,306 of record NZ_JBXEJE010000042.1, read on the forward strand.
CGCGTGGTCGGAGGCCGCGTTGCCCTTCGAGGTCACGGTGTCGAAGGCCTTGATGTCGTCCGCGAAGATGCCCCGGGTCTCCAGGCCGACGTGTTGCACCTCCTGCCACACCTCCGGCGCCAGCAGCAGGTAGTCGAGCTTGTTCTGCTCGCTCTTGCACTCCCCGAACGTGCCGGGCAGCCCGCCGTAGGAGCGGTGTGACATCACGTCCCGCAGCCCGGTGCCCAGCAGCTCCGCGGCCGCGTCGCTCTCCGGGTGGTCGTTGAGATCCCCGGCGACGACGACGTGCGGTGTGCGCTCCAGCGCGGCCCGGTAGATCTCCGCGACCCGCCTCGCCTGGGCCAGCCGCAGTTCCGGGTCGTCGTGGGACTTGCTCTTCAGGTGGTTGCCGAGGACCACGAGGGGCGTGCCGTTGAGCTGGATCTCGAACTCGGGGCAGTCGCGGCTGAAGAGGCGCTGGTCGGGACGTTCCGGGTTGGTCTCGAAGAGGTGGGTCCGGACGGACGTGATCGGGTGCCGGCTCAGGATCCCGATGTCGATGCCCCGGCTGTCGTTGCCGTCGACCAGGAGGCAGTACGGGTACGGCCGCCTGCCGAGCGCTCCGGCCAGGACCTGTGTGTTGAAGCGCTCCAGGGTGAGCCGGTCCTCGACCTCCACGGTGAGCAGGATGTCGGCGTCGACCTCCGAGACCACCCGGCCGGTGTTCCGCACCACGTCCAGGTCGAGGTCGTCCCGCCCCAGTTCGGCCCAGCCGGCCCAGGCGGCACGGCCCTTGGCGGTGACCTCGACGGTGGTGTTCTTCCCCGACCCCTTCGTCCTGAACAGCCCAGAGTCCTTGCCCGGGCGGGACTGGTTGACGTAGATCGGCGGCGGGTTCTCCGGGGCTATCTCGTACGCCCGGTGCTTCTCGACGAGCCGGGCGATCTCCTTCTTGTCGGCGTCCTGGTACACCGGCAGGTCGAGGCGAGCGACCAGTGCGCCGAAGTCGTCGAGGATCTCCTTGCGCTTCGCCGGGTCCTCCAGGCGGAAGGCCGTGGGCCGGCGGAAGACGTTCTCCATGTTGAACGTGGCGATACGGATGCTCATGCGGGCCTCCTGGGGCGGCGCGAGAGGGCCGCTCGACCGACGGCAGGCGCCGCCGAGGTGACTGCACGCCGACATCTCCCATTGTCCTCGGGGTACTCGTGCCGTCGACCGGACAGCTGACGGGTGACCGATAGCAGATAACAGGTGACAGATGTCAGCTGACAGATATTGAAATCTGTCAGCCACGGTGTCAGGGTGGGTGTCATGACGATGCACACGCGCACTCTCGGAACCACCGGCCCCCAGGTCTCCGCCCTCGGTCTCGGCTGCATGGGCATGTCCGCGCTGTACGGCGACGCCGACCGCACCGAGTCGATCGCCACGATCCACGCCGCCCTGGAGGCGGGCGTGACCCTGCTCGACACCGGCGACTTCTACGGCATGGGCCACAACGAGCTGCTGATCGGCGAGGCCCTGCGCACCGCGCCCGCCGCCCGCCGTGAACAGGCCCTGGTCAGCGTGAAGTTCGGCGCACTGCGCGACCCGGACGGCGGCTGGGCCGGATACGACGGCCGCCCGGCCGCCGTGAAGACCTTCGCCGCGTACTCGCTCCAGCGCCTCGGCGTCGACCACATCGACGTCTACCGGATCGCCCGGCTCGACCCCGCCGTACCGATCGAGGAGACGGTCGGCGCGATCTCCGAACTCATCGAGAAGGGGTACGTCCGGCACGTCGGCCTGAGCGAGGTCGGCGCCGACACCATCCGCCGGGCCGCCGCCACCGCCCCCGTCAGCGACCTCCAGATCGAGTACTCCCTCATCTCCCGCGGCATCGAGGAAGAGATCCTGCCGACCACCCGCGAACTGGGCATCGGCGTCACGGCGTACGGCGTCCTGTCCCGCGGCCTGATCTCCGGCCACTTCACCGGCGACCGGCAGCTCGCGGCGAACGACTTCCGGGCGAGGTCCCCGCGCTTCCAGGGCGAGAACCTCCAGCACAACCTGAACCTCGTCGAGGCCCTGCGGAAGATCGCCGAGCAGAAGGGCGTCAGCGTCGCCCAGATCGCCATCGCCTGGGTGCTCTCACGGGGCGCGCAGCACAACGACGACATCGTGTCGCTGGTCGGTGCGCGGACCCGGGAGCGGCTGGCGGAGTCGCTCGGCGCGCTGGACGTCACCCTGGAGGCGGCCGACCTCGCCGCGATCGAGGACGCCGTACCGGCCGGGGCCGCCGCCGGCGAACGCTACCCGGCCGCCCAGATGGCACACCTCGAGAGCTGACCCGGCCGCCGGGTACGGTCTGCTCATGCCACCGACCAGCGAGATCCTGACCGCCGAGCGCATCCTCGAAGCCACCGAGGAGGTGCTGCGCCGCCACGGACCGGCCAAGGCGACCGTGGTGGACGTGGCCCGCGCGCTCGGCGTCAGCCACGGCAGCGTCTACCGCCACTTCCGGACGAAGGCGGCACTGCGGGAGGCGGTCACGAAGCGATGGCTGGACCGCACGTCCGCGTCCCTGGCCGGAATCGCCGCCGACCCCGGGCGGGACCCCGCGCAACGCCTCCGCGACTGGCTCGCGGCCCTCTTCGAGGCCAAGCGCCGCAAGGCGGGCGACGACCCCGAGCTGTTCGCCACGTACATGGTCCTGGTCGACGAGAACGGCGGAGCGGTCGGCGAACACATCACCGACCTCACCGCCCAGCTGACCCGCGTCGTCCGGGCCGGCGTGGAGGCCGGCACCTTCACGACCGCCGACCAGGCCGCCACCGCCCGCGCCGTCTTCCAGGCGACAGTCCGCTTCCACGACCCGCGCTACGCGCGCGAGTGGGAACTGCCGGACGTGGAGGGCGACTTCGAGGCGCTGGTCGACCTGCTGCTACGGGGTCTCGCGGCCTGAACTCGCGGGAATCGCCCGGTCGGCGGCAGGGTTGAGGGGTCAAGTGCCCGCGATCTTCGAGGAGCCGACATGGTCGACAAAGCCGACACGTCCGACGAGCCCGCCGTCCGGGAACTCCGCCTCGTCGTCACGGCGGCCGACTACGACGCGGCACTGCACTTCTACCGAGACGTCCTCGGCCTGCCCGAACGCGCCGCGTTCGCCTCCGAGGACGGGCGGGTCACCATCCTCGAAGCCGGCCGGGCCACCCTGGAGCTGACCGACCCGAACCACGCCGCCTTCATCGACGAGGTCGAGGTCGGACGGCGGGTCGCCGGCCACATCCGGGTCGCCTTCCAGGTCGACGACTCGACCGCCACGACCGAGAAACTGGCCGCCGCCGGAGCCGAGGTGGTCGCCGAGCCGACCCGCACCCCCTGGAACTCGCTGAACTCCCGGCTGGAGGCACCGGGCGCGCTGCAGCTGACGCTCTTCACGGAGCTCGGCGAGTAGAGGCGCTACACCCCGGCAGGACCTACGCCCCGGCCGGATCCACCGTCGCCTGGTGCGCCTCCGCGAGGTGCTCCTCCGCCTTCAGCCAGGGCAGGAACTGCGCCCCCTTGCGCCAGCCGCACGTGTCGCATCTGATCGTGCGCTGCATTCCCGCACGCTGTACCCGCACGACGTGCTCGCGCCCGTGCTGGTCCCACCGGCTCACCTTGCTCGTGTTGATCTCCAGCATGCCGCCTCCAGAGGCCCGGCCCTGTGAGTTGGTTGACACAGGACCTGTTGACGCAGCAAGGAGTGTGCAGCAAGACCAACATCAACAGGGGATCCTTCACACCGACTTGGCCAACCCGTGTTCTGGGACCGTGGTGACCAGGGCGTTCCCGTGCGCAGCACGCCGCTGCCCGGAGCGGCTGGGGCGGCCGGGCGCTCCGCACCGAGTCCCTTGACGCCTGCGAGGGGTCTGAGACCGCGACGTCTGCGAGGCCTGAGACCGCCACGAGGTCATCGCCCACCGCCACGGCGCACCGCCGCTCCGCCACGCTGCCCAGGTGATCCCCCGGACTCCGGATGACTCTCCGAAGTGCGGGAACTCGGGTCACCGAAAGGTGAGGCACCGACCCGAGGAGAGTCATGGCCGAGCAGAAGTCGACACAGAATCTCCCGCAGCCGCTGCGGGCGGCCGCCTCGGTACTGCGCGCGGTACCCGGTGCCGGAACGGTGGGCCGGGCGGCCGAGGGCGCGCTGGACAAGATCGGAGCGGTGTCGCCGCGCGGGCGGCGGATCGCCGTGTACACCGGCGCCGGGGTGCTCGGCGTCGCGGGAGTCGTGGAGTGGCCCGTCGCGGTCACCGGAGCGGCGGTGGCGTGGCTGACGCAGCCGCGACGGGAGGAGACGCAGGAGCAGGAGCAGGAGCAGGAGCGGGCGGACACCGTCGGCGGTACTGCACGTGCGGGCGCGGCGTCCGGCACGCCGCCGACGCCGCAGGTACTGGCCTCGACCTCCGGCAGGCCGTCCGCTGAGGACACGGCGGTACCCGCCACGCCCTCCGACAAGCTGCCCACAGCATCCTCAGGAAGCGGCGGAAGCGGTGGGAGCAGGCCGAGTGGTTCGACGACGGCCCGACGTACTCGTACGAACGGCTGAGGGCGAGCGATGAGCGGAGGACTTCTCTCCCGTCCCACAGCAGCGGCCGCCGGGCTCGTCATGGCCGGCCCGCGACTGCTCGCCCGGGGTACGGCACCCGCCGTGGGCGTCGCCGCCGGCGCGGTGGCAGGCACGGCCCGGGCCGGCGTGCGCAGCGCCGACTTCGCGCTGCGCGCGGCCCGCGTCACCC
>NZ_JBXEJE010000043.1:0-12135 GCF_056820935.1 Streptomyces sp. Q2
CACGGCCGCGGCGTGCGGCGTGCGTTGCACCGGCGGCGCGGGCCGCAACGGGCCAGGCCGCCCGGGGCGCGGGTGCGCCGCGGGGCGGGGGCCGGGTACAGGACGAGGGGTCGGCGCGGTACGGCCGCTGGCCGGAGTGGCGCGGGGACCCTGGGCACTCTCGTGAATCTGAGGCTCCTCGGGAATGAGAGGCATGAGCTGATATTTATCAAACATTGGTACGGCTCGCGTCGCCGGGTGGCACATCAGTGCGAGCGGATCCGTCAGAAATCGAAGCCGAGCTGACCCTCGATCCTTGGAACGCTTCCCTCCGCCCAGCTGCGGGCCTTCTTGAGGTGCCGCCACTGGGGCAGCGCATCAAGATACGCCCACGACAACCGGTGGTACGGGGTGGGGCCCCGCTCCTCCAGTGCGGCCTTGTGCACGGGCGAGGGATACCCGGCGTTGGCCGCAAAATCGAAGTCTGCATGGTCGATACCCAGTTCGGCCATCATTTTGTCGCGCTGAACCTTGGCGATCACAGAGGCCGCCGCGACAGCCACGCACGACTGGTCACCCTTGATCACCGTGCGGACCTTCCAAGGCATGCCGAGGTAGTCGTGCTTCCCGTCGAGGATCACCGCGTCGGGACGGACCGGCAGGGCATCCAGGGCACGCACCGCCGCGAGCCGCAGAGCGGCCGTCATGCCCATCTGGTCGATCTCCTCCGGAGAGGCGTGTCCCAGTGCGTACGACGTGACCCACTTCTCCAGCTCCTGGGCCAGCCCAGTGCGCCTCTTGACGCTGAGCAGCTTGGAGTCGGTGAGGCCTTCGGGGGGCCGGCGCAGTCCGGTGATCGCCGCGCAGACGGTGACGGGACCGGCCCAGGCGCCGCGCCCCACCTCGTCGACACCGGCAATGACCTTCGCTCCGGTCGTGGCGCGCAGGGAGCGCTCGACGGTGTGAGTGGGCGGTTCGTACGGCATGGCGCCCTTAGCGTACGCCGCCCGGATCACCTTCCGACACCCCGGTTGCGCAGAACGGCTTCACGGGCTCGCGGGGCCCTCGTCACCCGCTGGTCGTCCGCAGCAGTGGGAGCATCAACTGGTCGATCATTTCTTCCAGATCCCGATCGTTCCATTCGCTCGAGCACACCTTGGAGCGGTACATCATCATGGCCGGGATGGCATCGAAGACGTAGCCGTTCATCGCATCGGCCCGCACCTCATTTCGCTCCACCCCACGAGCGATGATCTCGCGCAGCATTCGCAGGGTCGGCTCCACGACCCCTCCGAAGATCACGCCATGGAAACGCTCCGCTTGTGCGGGGTCGCATTCGTGAATCACCGCCCTGAGCGCGAAGCCGGGCCGCGAGAACATCGCGTCGCGCGCCCGCCGACACAAGGTGAGCAGGTCATCGCGCACGCTGCCCAGATCGGGTGCCTCTTCCACAGCCGGGAGTCCTGCCTGGAGTGCGTCCGCGACAAGGTCCTCCTTCGACGGCCAACGGCGATAGACCGCGGCCTTCCCGGTCTGGGCGCCGGCGGCGACGCCCTCCATCGTGAGGCCTTTCCAGCCGACCGTACTGAGCTGATCCAGGGCTGCGTCGAGGATCGCGCGTTCGAGTACGGGGCCACGCCGGCGAAGGGAAGCCGTCTGAGCGGGGGCGGCCGACCAGCGCGAGGTAACCATCTGAGCGTCTCCAACAGGCGGGGGAAGCGGGGATTCCGGGAGCGGGGACAGTGCCGCGCGACGACAGCGGGGGACGCGCCACGCGACGACAAGCTGAGTGAACGGTTGCGTTCACTACTCGGGACTCACTACCGTTGACGCGGCAGTGAACGCGATCGTTCACTAGAGCACTTGTGGGGGACCCATAGTGACAACCTCTCAGTTGATTAAGGATCAGAAACCAGGTGCGGCCCGTCGGGAGGGACATCCCGGTATCGCGCTCACGGTCATCGCGGCCTGCCAGCTCATGGTGGTACTCGACGCGACGATTGTGAACATCGCGCTCCCGCACATTCAAGACGCACTCAAGTTCAGTACGACCGACCTCACCTGGGTCGTCAGTTCCTACACGCTGACCTTCGGCGGCCTGCTGCTCCTGGGCGGCCGGGCCGGCGACATCCTGGGCCGTCGCCGGGTCTTCATGACCGGGATCCTGCTGTTCACCTTCGCCTCGCTGCTCGGCGGCCTTGCCCAGGAGCCCTGGCAGTTGCTGGCCGCACGTGTCCTGCAAGGAGTGGGAGGCGCGATCGCCTCGCCCACCTCGCTGGCGCTCATCACCACGACGTTCCCCGAAGGGCCGGAACGGAACCGGGCCTTCGGTGTCTTCGCCGCGGTCTCCGCGGGCGGCGGTGCCATCGGCCTGCTCGCCGGAGGCATGCTCACGGAGTGGCTCGACTGGCGTTGGGTGCTCTTCGTGAACGTCCCGATCGGCGTCCTGATCGCCGTGCTCACCCCGCTGTACATCAGCGAGTCGGAGCGGCACACCGGGCGCTTCGACGTCTCGGGCGCTCTGACCTCCACGGCGGGCATGGCTCTGCTCGTCTACGGCTTCATCCGCGCGGCGGACGAGGGGTGGCGGGACAGCCTGTCCATAGGCTCCTTCGGTGCCGCCGTGGTCCTGCTGGTGGCCTTCGCGGTCATCGAATCCCGGGCGAAGGAACCGATCACGCCGCTCAGGATGTTCACCGACCGCAACCGCTCGGGCACGTACGTGATCATGCTGAGCCTCGCCGCGGCGATGTTCGGAATGTTCTTCTACATCGTGCTCTTCGTGCAGAACGTGCTGGGGTACAGCCCGATCAAGGCCGGACTCGCCTTCCTGCCGGTAACGGTCGTGATCGCGCTGGGGGCGGGACTGTCCCAGCGGTTCCTGCCGGCGCTGGGGCCCAAACCCTTCATGATCGTGGGCTCCGCGCTCGCGGCGATCGGGCTGGGCTGGCAGGCCCTCATCAGCTCCGACAGCTCTTACGTAGGCGGCGTCCTCGGACCGATGCTGGTGTTCGGCTTCGGTATGGGTCTGAACTTCGTGACGCTGACGCTCACCGCGGTCTCCGGTGTCGCCCAGCACGAGGCGGGCGCGGCGTCCGGACTGCTCAACGCCACTCAGCAGGTGGGTGGTTCGCTCGGCCTGTCCATCCTGACCACGGTGTTCGGCTCGGCCAGCAAGAGCGAGGCGGAGAAGCAGCTGCCGAAGTTCCTCGCCGAAGGTTCGGCGGAGCAGAAGGCGGACTTCGGTCGGACGCACCAGTTGCCTGCCCCGTGGGGACACGAGGTGCTCGCCCAGGGCATCTCGACAGGCTTCATCGCGGCCACGGCGATGGCCGTACTCGCCCTGGTCACCGCCTGGTTGGTGATCAAGGTCCGTAAGAGCGACCTGGACGCTCTCGCCGGCACGGCGGGTCCGGGTATCGGCTGAGCCGACCGGTCGCGTGCGACGCTGCGGATGGTCGGTCGTAGTCCGGGAGCCCGACGGCGAGGACCTCGGGCCGGCCATTCGCCCGCTGAACGCGCGAGCCAGCACAGCCAGCAGCATCACCGAACCTCGTACGAAACGCATGATCACCCCCTGCGGCGTTGCCGTGTCATGTCTCTGCGCTCAGCCCATGCATCCACGCGGATACCAAAAGAACGCTCGAGCGGTCACGCAGAGTTCCCAACACGCACACAGAGAGTTACGGCGCTTCCTTGGGTCACGCCCTCCCCGATGAACAGTTCGGCGGGGAAGAGCCGCAGGCAGAGGGTCCCGTCAACCAGTGGTGGGGACCCAGTCGGGCAAGGCCTCCGTCTGCTCGGCCCACGCGGCCGGCGGCGCTCCCGCTTTGCCGGAGGCGATCACTCCGCCCACGATGGCGCAGGTCGTGTCCACGTCGCCGCCGACCTGCGCGGTCGTCCAGAACGCCTGCTCGTAGTTCCCCAGGCCTCTGGCCGCCGACCAGATCGCGAAGGGCACGGTGTCGTGGGCCGTCGTACGCCGCCCGCAGCCGAGCACGGCCGCGACGGTGCCGGCATCGGCGTAATCCAGCATGTCCCGGGCTCGTCGTAGGCCCGCGCCGACAGCGCTCTTCGGCACGAGTGCCACGACCCCGTCGAGGAGCGCCTCAGAGCTGGGCGGACCGCCGGGAGCGGCAGCCAGGGCGGCGGCCGCGGCGACGGCCATGGCGCCGACAACGGCCTCACGGTGCTGGTGCGTGGGGTACGAGGAGATCTCCGCCTGGTGGGTCGCCTGCTCCGGATCGTCCGCGTACCAGGCACCCAGGGGTGCGATCCGCATCGCGGCACCGTTGCCCCATGACCCCTGACCGTTGAAGAGCGCCGAGGCGAGTTCCCGCCAGTCACCGCCTTCCCGGACCAGCCGCAGCAGACGGTTGACCGCCGGGCCGTAGCCGCGGTCGAAGTCGTGGTGCTCGGCGAAGGAGAGGGCCAGGGCGTCCTGGTCGATGCGGTGGTGGGCGGCCAGGACGGCGACCACTGAGCAGGTCATCTCCGTGTCGTCCGTCCACTGCCAAGGACCTGGCGGCAGCTCGCGGTCCTTGAGCAGCGGGTAATTCACCGGCACGAAGAACTGCGAGCCCAGCGCGTCCCCCACCGCCAGTCCGCGCAGGCTGGCCAGGGCACGCTCCAGGCGCCCATCGGGAGCGGAGTCAGTGGTCATCGCCCTGCCACCCTATCCGGTGATCCCGTACGGCTCAGGATCCCGCCAGCTTTCGAAGGGCCGGTCCATCGCGTACTTGCCGTCGTCCCCGAGAACGAGCATCCGCATCTCGGCGTTCCCGGGATTCGACAGCGACTCGAACTCCGCGACCGTCCAGTGGAACCAGCGCATGCAGAACAGCCGCATGGCAAGGCCGTGGGTGACCAGCAGCACGTTCGGCGGGTGGTCGGGAGCCTCGAAACTGCGGTACAGGCTCTCCAGGAAGCCGCCGACCCGGTCGTACACGTCGGCGCCGGACTCGCCCTGGGCGAAGCGGTAGAAGAAGTGGCCGTAGGCGTCCCGGTAAGCCTTCTGCAGGCGGACGTCGTCGCGGTCCTGCCAGTTCCCCCAGTCCTGCTCCCGCAGCCGCGGTTCCTCGCGCACCCGTATGAGTTCGGGGTCGAGATGGAAGGCACGCAGCGTCTCGTGCGTACGACGGTACGGGGAGACGTACACGCTGACGCGCTCGCGGCCGAAGACCTCGCGCAGCCGTTTTCCAGTCTCCTCTGCCTGCTGCCAGCCCTGCTCGGTCAGAGCAAGGGCGTGATCGGGTTCACGCTCGTAGACGGTGTCATCAACATTGCCCGTTGACTCGCCGTGCCGGACAAGGACGATGCGCCGTGGTCGTGCCATGCCAAAACCCTAGATCGGGTGAGGCTCCATAGAGCACTCGTACGGCCTCCATACGGCGTAGGTCACACACTTTCCGCACCAAGGACCACTGCCGGACGCACGAGCAACAGGTCCGGACGTCACACTGTCCAAGTCGGTTCGAGTTGCACGATGTCGCCCGTAAGGGATGCGACGTCCGCTTCCGTCTGGGCCCGCAGGGCGAGGCGCTCCACGCGCTCGGTTCGGTACTTGCCGTGTTCGGCGGCCGACAGCCACATCGACAGCACCAGGAACTCGTTCCCCGGCGCCTCGCCGAACAGTCCGCGGATCATCCCGGGGGAACCAGCCATCGCGGGGTTCCAGACCTTCTCCTGCATCAGGGTGAAGTGCTCGGCGCGCTCCTCGTGGACACGGCAGTGGGCGACCCGTACCAGGTCCGCGTCCGAGAACCTCGGTTCGAAGCCGGTCTTCACGTCGAAGCGGTAGTCGAACAGTTTGACCTGGCTGTCCTTGAAGGTGCCCGACTGCGTCGCCGCCAGCCGGTCGTGCGACCGGGCCATGAAGGAGTCGTAGAAGGCGCGGCTCTCCCAGAAGGCGAAGATGTGCGCCACGCCCTGCCGCCCCCGGCTCCAGCCACCACCCTGCCCCCGAAACCCCGGCTCCCCCAGAAGCCCCGCCCACTTTCGCTGCCCCCGCTCGAAACCGCGGCGGTCCACCACGGTGCAGCGAATCCACTTGACCAGCACCGCGCCATCGTAAGGCCACGGAGCGTGGCGTCGGTCACTCTCGGGCGGAGAGCTCGCCCGCGAACGCGTGGTCACGCGTGGCAGGATGGACAACCTGCCTTGACCGCCCGGCAGTTCGGGCGGCGCCACAGGGGGAAGGGGAAACCTGGTGAACGGCCTCAAGAAGGGCATCCGCAAGGTCGAGATCGCCGTCAAGTGGGACCCGAGTCCGGCGGGCCTGCCACCCAGCGATCTGGACGTCGTCGCCGCCACGTACCTGGCGAGCGATCCGTACGGGGATCCCGCCTATGTCGTGCACTTCGACAGCCGCTCCCCCGACGGCACCATCTACCTCAACCGCGACAGCAAAGACGGCAAGGGCTTCGGTTGGGACGAGGTCATGACGCTGGAGCTGGACCGGCTGGATGCCCGCTACGCCCGCGTGGTGGTGGGCGTCGTCATACAACAGCGCTCCGAGCACACGACCTTCGTCAACGTGATCAACCCGGCGCTCCGCATCCGTGAGGGCTACACCGTCCTGGCCGAGGACAACTTCGGCGACGTCCTCGGGGCGACGGCGGCGACAGTCGCGGAGTTCGTGCGGGAGGGGTCCGGCACCTGGGACTTCCAGCCCGGCGTCCACGGCTACGAGGACGACCCTGCGACGTTCACGGCGACGATGGGCCGAGCGCGCCGGCTCTGACCCTCGACCGGGGAGCGCTTCCGGGACGGCAAGTCCGGGGCGTCTCGCTCGCCGAGGGACGTACGACTCCACACAGACACCGAGGGCGGGGGGGGGGCGGNGACGATGGGCCGAGCGCGCCGGCTCTGACCCTCGACCGGGGAGCGCTTCCGGGACGGCAAGTCCGGGGCGTCTCGCTCGCCGAGGGACGTACGACTCCACACAGACACCGAGGGCGGTGGCGCCGAGAAACCGGCGCCACCGCCCTGACGGTAGGTTCACACCCTGAGGGTGCCGATCATCAGCTGCAACCGCTGGTCGAGCCGCAGCCCTCGCAGATGTAGCAGGAACCCGCCCGCTGCATCTTGGTACCGCAGGAGAAGCACAGCGGAGCGTCGGCCTGGATGCCCAGCTGCATCTCCACCAGCTCGGCACTGGTGTGGGCCTGCTGCGGGGCGGGCTTGACCGCCTCGACCTCGGCCTTCGTCGTGGCGACGGCCTTCAGCTCCTGGGCACGCGGTGCCGACTGGGCCAGGCCCTCGACGTCGACCTCGTCGTCGGACGGCTCGTACGAACCCGTCTCCAGGTGACGCTGGCGCTCCTCGGCGGAGTGGATACCGAGCGCGGAGCGCGTCTCGAAGGGCAGGAAGTCGAGCGCCAGGCGGCGGAAGATGTAGTCGACGATCGACTGCGCCATCCGCACGTCCGGGTCGTCCGTCATACCGGCCGGCTCGAAGCGCATGTTCGTGAACTTCGAGACGTACGTCTCCAGCGGCACGCCGTACTGGAGGCCGACGGAGACGGCGATCGAGAAGGCGTCCATCATGCCCGCGAGGGTCGAACCCTGCTTCGACATCTTCAGGAAGACCTCGCCCAGGCCGTCGTCCGGGTAGGAGTTGGCCGTCATGTAACCCTCGGCGCCGCCGACCGTGAAGGACGTCGTGATACCGGGACGGCCCTTGGGAAGGCGCTTGCGGACCGGGCGGTATTCGACGACCTTCTCGACCGCGGCGCGGATGGTCTCCTCGGCCTTCTCCGTGACCTCGACCTTTTCCTTCTCCTTGGTCTTGGCGGAGAGGGGCTGGCCGACCTTGCAGTTGTCGCGGTAGATGGCGAGCGCCTTGACGCCCATCTTCCAGGCCTCGAAGTAGACCTCTTCGACGTCCTCGACAGTCGCCGTTTCCGGCAGGTTGACCGTCTTGGACAGCGCGCCGGAGATCCACGGCTGGATCGCGGCCATCATGCGGACGTGACCCATCGCGGAGATGGAGCGCTCACCCATGGCGCAGTCGAACACCTCGTAGTGCTCGGACTTGAGGCCCGGTGCGTCGATCACATTGCCGTGGTCGGCGATGTGGGCGACGATCGCCTCGATCTGCTCCTCCTGGTAGCCCATGCGGCGCAGGGCCTGCGGAACAGTGCCGTTGACGATCTGCATCGAGCCGCCGCCGACCAGCTTCTTGAACTTGACCAGCGCGAGGTCGGGCTCAAGGCCGGTGGTGTCGCAGGACATCGCGAGACCGATGGTGCCGGTCGGGGCGATGACGGACGCCTGGGAGTTACGGAAACCGTTCTTCTCACCGAGGCGCAGCACGTCCTGCCAGGCCTCCGTGGCGGCGGCCCAGATCGGCGAGTCCAGGTCGTCCATGCGGACGGCCTCGGTGTTGGCGTCGGAGTGCTGCTTCATGACGCGCAGGTGCGGCTGGGCGTTGCGGGCGTAGCCGTCGTACGGGCCGACGACCGCGGCGAGTTCGGCAGAACGCTTGTACGACGTGCCGGTCATCAGGGAGGTGATGGAGCCGGCGAGGGCCCGGCCGCCGTCGGAGTCGTACGCGTGGCCGGTCGCCATCAGCAGCGCGCCGAGGTTGGCGTAGCCGATGCCGAGCTGGCGGAACGCCCGCGTGTTCTCGCCGATCTTCTGGGTCGGGAAGTCCGCGAAGCAGATGGAGATGTCCATCGCGGTGATGACGAGCTCGACGACCTTCGCGAAACGCTCGACCTCGAAGGACTGGTGGCCAAGGCCGTCGTCCTTGAGGAACTTCATCAGGTTCAGCGAGGCGAGGTTGCAGGACGTGTTGTCCAGGTGCATGTACTCGCTGCACGGGTTCGAGCCGTTGATGCGACCCGACTCCGGGCACGTGTGCCAGGCGTTGATGGTGTCGTCGTACTGGATGCCGGGGTCGGCACAGGCCCAGGCCGCCTCGGCCATCTTGCGGAAGAGCGACTTGGCGTCAACCTCTTCGATGACCTCGCCGGTCATCCGCGCGCGGAGGCCGAACTTGCCGCCCTGCTCGACCGCGTTCATGAACTCGTCGTTCACACGGACCGAGTTGTTGGCGTTCTGGTACTGCACCGACGTGATGTCGTCGCCGCCCAGGTCCATGTCGAAGCCCGCGTCACGCAGGGCGCGGATCTTCTCCTCTTCCTTGACCTTGGTCTCGATGAAGCCCTCGATGTCGGGGTGGTCGACGTCGAGGATGACCATCTTGGCGGCGCGGCGGGTGGCGCCACCGGACTTGATCGTTCCTGCGGAGGCGTCGGCGCCACGCATGAAGGAGACGGGCCCGGAGGCGTTGCCACCGGAGGACAGCAGCTCCTTGGAGGAGCGGATGCGGGAGAGGTTCAGGCCGGCACCGGAGCCGCCCTTGAAGATCATGCCCTCTTCCTTGTACCAGTCGAGGATCGACTCCATGGAGTCGTCGACGGACAGGATGAAGCAGGCGGAGACCTGCTGGGGCTGGGGCGTACCGACGTTGAACCAGACGGGGCTGTTGAAGCTGAAGATCTGGTGCAGAAGGGCGTACGCCAGCTCGTGCTCGAAGATCTCCGCGTCGGCGGGCGAGGCGAAGTACTTGTAGTCCTCGCCGGCCTTCCGGTACGTCTTCACGATGCGGTCGATGAGCTGCTTGAGGCTCACCTCGCGCTGCGGGGTGCCGACGGCACCTCGGAAGTACTTGCTGGTGACGATGTTGACCGCGTTCACCGACCAGAAGTCGGGGAACTCGACGCCACGCTGCTCGAAGTTGACCGAGCCGTCGCGCCAGTTGGTCATGACGACGTCACGACGCTCCCAGGCCACCTCGTCGTACGGATGCACGCCGGGGGTGGTGTGGATGCGCTCGATACGCAGCCCCTTGATCGCCTTGGTGCCCTTGGCGCGGGAACTCCGTGCCGGACCGCTCGCCGTCTCTGTCATGCCGCCTCCCTGTACAGGCAAAAACGCCCTGAAATGCCACGATGTTCCCGTGGCACTGTGTTGTGTCTGGTGTCGCGGGCACCCACGTGCATACCGCCCGCAACAAGTCGTCGTCCGACGCCGCCCGGCCGGACCGGTCTTGGCCCGGTTCCGGCCCGCCGGTCAGTCGGCGGCGTGGGCGGGTTCGGGGACCTGAGCAGTCCCTCCGGACCCGCGGTCGTCTTCCTGGCTCCCCGTGACAGCCCCTTCGCGGTCGTCGTCGTCCGCGGTGGGGGGTCCCGTCTGGTGCCTGAGTTCCGCGATCGCGGCCTCGAAGTCCTCGAGCGAGTCGAACGCCCGGTAGACGGAGGCGAATCGCAGATAGGCGACGAGATCGAGTTCCTGCAACGGGCCGAGTATGGCCAGCCCCACGTCGTGGGTGGTCAGCTCGGCGCTTCCGGTGGCCCGCACCGCTTCCTCGACCCGTTGGCCGAGCTGGGCGAGCGCGTCCTCGGTGACAGGCCGTCCCTGACATGCCTTGCGGACGCCATTGATGACCTTGGTACGGCTGAAGGGCTCGGTGACTCCGGACCGCTTCACCACCATGAGCGAGCACGTCTCCACGGTCGTGAAACGACGGGAGCAGTCAGGGCACTGGCGGCGCCTGCGGATCGACGTACCGTCGTCGGTGGTTCGGCTGTCGACGACACGGCTGTCGGGGTGCCGGCAGAAGGGGCAGTGCATGAACTCCCAACCCTCCTCACAGCAGACTCAATAGCCTCAAGCGACCTCTTGGGTCCCTTTGGCCCCTCGAAGCAGCCCCCAGCATAGGCGATCGCCGAGGGCTCAAAGACCCGGGGGACCACAACTTCTGGGCTGCTGCTGCAATCCAACCACTACATGTGGGGATTGGCCCATACATACACGCCGTACACGCGCGTCGCGGGCGTATTGGCATGTGCCCCATGCCCGTACCGCCACACCAACACACGGGCCGCACGGCCGTACCGCTGCGGCACATGCGGAGATACCGTGGGCGCCACAGGGAGGGCACGTGGGGTTCCCGCACAGATGGGGGCCGGTTCCCGGCCGCCGGGAAGGCTGATGGCAGACTGGCCCGGCACTCACGCGGTCGCCATCCCGGCGGTGAAGAGTACAACAATGGGCGCTTTTGTCTCCCAGGCGTCGCGTCATCCATACACCCAGGCATGTGATCGAGACAGGCTATTCGCGTTTTTTCACTCGAACGTGTGTTTGGCGCAACCTTTCGAAAGCAACTACCGTTGTCCAGCAGGGAGACCATCGAGAGGGGCCGACGTGACCACCACCGCAGACAGTGCCACCATCACTGCCCAGGACCGCTCCCAGGGCCGACTCGAGCCGGTGCATGCGATGAACGAAGCCATGAATCCCGAGGGGCACAAGCGCTCCCTGCCGGGTCGACCTCCGGGCATCCGGGCGGACAGCTCCGGACTCACCGACCGGCAGCGGCGGGTGATCGAGGTCATCCGGGACTCAGTGCAGCGGCGTGGCTACCCGCCGTCCATGCGGGAGATCGGGCAGGCGGTCGGCCTGTCCAGCACGTCGTCCGTCGCGCACCAGCTCATGGCGCTGGAGCGCAAGGGCTTCCTGCGCCGTGACCCGCACCGCCCGCGCGCGTACGAGGTGCGCGGTTCCGACCAGACCTCATCGGCGCAGCCCACGGACACCGCGGGAAAGCCCGCCGCGTCGTACGTCCCGCTGGTCGGCCGCATCGCCGCAGGCGGCCCGATCCTCGCCGAAGAGTCCGTCGAGGACGTGTTCCCTCTTCCCCGCCAGCTGGTCGGCGATGGTGAGCTCTTCGTCCTGAAGGTCGTCGGCGACTCCATGATCGAAGCCGCGATCTGTGACGGCGACTGGGTCACGGTCCGCCGTCAGCCTGTCGCCGAGAACGGCGACATCGTCGCCGCGATGCTCGACGGCGAGGCGACCGTCAAGCGCTTCAAGCGCGAGGACGGCCATGTCTGGCTCCTCCCGCACAACTCGGCGTACGAGCCGATCCCGGGCGACGACGCGACCATCCTCGGCAAGGTGGTGGCAGTGCTGCGGCGCGTGTGACGGCTGCGGCGGGCGGCTCGTACACACGGCCGCCCCTCTGACCGGGCCCCGGGACCCCTGCGCCGGTTCCGGGGCCCTGTGCTGTGCGGTCCCCGGGCACAAGGGGATGCGGATGAGGGCGTTCGGATGGGAGATTCCGATGGGGGTGGGGGGGGGGCGCCCG
>NZ_JBXEJE010000043.1:12292-83351 GCF_056820935.1 Streptomyces sp. Q2
GCCACCCCCGGTCACTTAGCCTTGGCTTCAGCTTCAGCTGGCGCTTCCGATTCCGCCTTCTTCGCCGCCGCATCGATCGCGGCCAGCGACCTGCGGACCTGATCACGGTCCGTCGTGTACCAGAAGTCGGGCAGTGAAGCCTTCAGGTAGCTCCCGTACCGCGCCGTCGCGAGGCGCTGGTCCAGCACGGCGACCACACCGCGGTCCCCGGAAGCCCGTACGAGGCGACCGGCGCCCTGTGCCATGAGGAGGGCCGCGTGGGTGGCGGCGACCGCCATGAAGCCGTTACCGCCCGCTTCCTCCACCGCCTTCTGGCGGGCACTCATCAACGGGTCGTCCGGCCTCGGAAACGGGATCTTGTCCATGACGACCAGCTGACAACTGGGGCCGGGGACGTCGACGCCCTGCCAGAGCGACAGCGTGCCGAAGAGGCACGTCTGGGGATCGGCGGCGAAGTTCTTGATCAATTCGCCGAGCGTCTCCTCGCCCTGAAGGAGAATGGGGAACTCGGGGATGCGGGAGCGCAGCTCCTCCGCTGCCAGCTGGGCCGCCCTCATCGAGGAGAACAGGCCCAGGGTGCGCCCGCCGGCCGACCGGATCAGCTCGGTGAGTTCGTCAAGCATGTCCGAGCGGTCGCCGTCCCGCGCGGGACGCGCCAGGTGCTTGGCGACGTACAGGATGCCCTGCCTGGGGTAGTCGAAGGGCGAGCCGACATCGACGCCCTTCCACTGCGGAACGTCCTCGCCCTCTGTGCCCTCGGGGGCGAGGCCCAGGGAGGCACCGACGCCGTTGAAGTCGCCGCCCAGCTTCAGGGTCGCCGACGTCAGGACCACCGAACGGTCAGCGAAGAGCTTCTCCCTCAGCAGGCCCGAGACCGACATGGGGGCGACCCGCAGAGAGGCGCCGAAGCGGTCATGGCGCTCGTACCACACGACGTCCCACTCGGAGCCGTTCGTGATGCGCTCCGCCACGTCGTGCACGCTCTCCACCGAGGCCAGCGCCTGCTTGCGGACCGCGTCCTCGTCCTGGACGGACTTGTCCCGGGTCGCACCGATCCCGGAGATCACAGTGCGGCAGGCGTCACGCAAGGCCATCAGTGCGTAGCCGAGGTCCTCCGGAACCTCCTCCAGGCGGCCCGGGAGGGCGAGTTCCATCAACCGCTCGAAGCCCTCGGCAGCGGTCTGGAGCTGGTCGGCGGCCTTCTCGTTGACGAGCTTCGCCGCACGCCGGACCGCACGATTCACCTGGCCGGGGGTGAGCTCGCCGGTGGCCACGCCGGTGACCCTGGAGACCAGCTCGTGTGCCTCGTCGACGATCAGCACCTCGTGCTGCGGGAGGACCGGGGCGCCCTGGATGGCGTCGATGGCCAGCAGCGCGTGGTTGGTGACGACGACGTCGGAAAGCTTGGCTCGCTCGCGGGCCATCTCGGCGAAGCACTCGGCCCCGTACGCGCACTTCGAGGCACCCAGGCACTCCCGCGACGAAACGGAGATCTGTGCCCAGGCACGGTCGGAGACGCCGGGGGTGAGGTCGTCGCGGTCACCGGTCTCGGTGTCGTCCGCCCAGTCACGCATACGCAGCAGGTCCTGGCCCAGTTTGCTGGTGGGCGCGGCCGCCTCGAACTGGTCGAAGAGGCCCTCTTCCTCGTCCTGCGGGACGCCCTCGTGGAGCCGGTGCAGACACAGGTAGTTCGACCTGCCCTTGAGCATCGCGAACTCGGGGCGGCGGCGCAGCAGTGGGTGCAGTGCATCGACAGTGCGCGGCAGGTCCCGCTCCACGAGCTGGCGCTGCAGTGCGAGGGTGGCGGTCGCGACGACGACGCGCTCCCCGTGCGCGAGCGCGGGCACGAGATAGCCCAGCGACTTTCCGGTGCCGGTACCGGCTTGCACCAGAAGATGGGAGCCGTCGTCGATCGCGTCCGCGACGGCTTCGGCCATGGTCACCTGGCCTGGGCGCTCCGTGCCGCCGACGGCAGTGACGGCAGCATGCAGGAGTTCGGAGAGTGAGGGCTTCGTCATAGCGCGACCACCCTACGGCCCGGCACTGACAAACGGGTGATCAAGGCGGTGGCGAGGGGCGGGATCAAGACCTGGTGGTCCTCTGACGTGGATCGGAACGGACAGGTAGGGGCCAGGGTGGGCGCGTTCGGGTTCGGAGTGGCTCGCTCGTGGGACCGGATCGCTTCGGTTCTGGTCGATGCCAGGGCTGCGGCCTTTGGTGTCGGTCGGGGTGCCGGCGGAAATCGAGCCTGGTTACGGCGCACATCGGATCCGGATACGGCGGAGACCGACGCGGCTGGAAATCCGTGTGCCGGGAGTGGGAACCGGATCGGCGCGGGCGGTGTACCAAAAGTGATGACGCTGCGACGTGGCGTCACAGGAGATGGCGGAGGGACCGGTCTCGGACCATGAGGGCGGCTTGCTTGGTGGGCAGGTCGATCTCGGCGGCGAAGCCGAAGCCCGCGCGCAGAAAGGCGGCGATGGAGGGGATGTTGCGAAGGTCGGGTTCCGCGACCACGCGGGTACAGAGGAACCGCCTGTCGAGCACGAGATCGGCTACGGCTTTCAGCAGGGTGCTGCCAAGACGCCTCCCCCGGTCCGCGGCACCGCCGATAAGCAGGTGGATGCCGGTGTCGTGAGGTTGAGCGGGGTAGTGGCGTGCCAGTGGATCGAGGTCTGCCCGGTAGATCTCCCAGTAGCTCATCGGAACGCCCTCCAGCATCCCGAGGCACGGAATGCTGCGTCCGTCGCCGGAGAGCTGGGCTGCCAGGTGGTTCTCCGTGACGGACTCCGGTCCTGCCAAGTCCCAGAACCGTGCGACGGCGGGGTCGTTCATCCAGCGGCTGACAAGCGACAGGTCCCGCTCGATGCGTACGGGGACGAGGTGGAACACGCCTACGGAGGTGGCGGTCAGCCCCCACTCCCCGACCTGGTCGAGCAGGTCATCGGATGCTGATGGGACACCGGCGGGTCGGGCCACGCCCTCATGCCGGTCAAGGGCCGGCGCGACGTTGGTCCTCTTCCCCTCCTCCTCCCAGAGTTCGATGAGTCCGTCGGGCAGGCGCAGTTCCAGCGTGTCCTCGCTGTCCGGTGCCATGGGGACGCTCGCGTCGGTGCGGCGAGGGCCGACGGCAGGACTCGTGGCGGTGCCGATGTCAGCGAAAGGCGCGGTGCCGGCGGCGGCACTGGCAGTGGCGTCGGCCGGAGGCACGACGGTGCTCCTCTCAGGAGGGGGACGGTCATGTTCCTTGGGAGAATGGGGAGTTGGCGGTGTTCGCGCGTTCGTTCAGGGATGCGAGAAGGGGGCGGGGCTCACAGGCGGCAGTCAGGGGTGAAGGGGGTTGGCGATGGTCCCAGGCGGTCGTCAGCAACGAAGGGGGTTGGCGATGGTGACGTAGACGGACTGGGTGTCCACCGGGCCGACGAGTTCGTCGAGGCCGTGAAGGCGAGTGAGCAGGTTGGCCTTGCAGCGAAGGTCAGGGGAGTCGAGCAGACGGGAGGGCAGCGTGGTGCGTAGGCGGGCGGGCCCCGAGGCTACGTCGATGAGGAAGCCTCGGAAGGCAGCGAGTAGGAGCCGTTCGTCAGCGAGGCGCTGGGAACCGAACGCTCCGATGAGGCCGAGGACGTTGTTGATCGCGAGGTAGTACGCGAATCGTTCGTCGGTGACCTCGTCGGAGACGAAGGTCTCGCTGCGTTCGCCGATGCCGGGCAGGCGGGCGTCGAGTTCCGCGCGCCGGGACTCGCGGAAGTAGTAGCCCTGGTTGTCGCGGTAGCGGCCCCCGACGGGCCAGCCCTCGGCGTCGAGCAGGAGCAGCGTGTTCTGCTGATGCGCTTCCAGGGCGATTCCCGCTTCCCCATCAAGCCACAGCACCGGGCGGACGACCTGTTCGAGGTAGCGCAGGAACCACTCGGCGGCGACGGCCCCTCGGGGCCGGCCGGTCCGGTCTGCGAGGCGTGTGACGAGCTCTGCCAGTCGGGAAGACAGGACCGGTCGGTCGGCGTGACCATCACCTTCGCCGGCGCCGGGAGGCGCCTGGGGTCGGAGCGAGACGAGTCCGGCGACGCAGGAGGCATCGTCGTCGGGACTGAACGGGTTGTGCCGGATCACCACGTCGAGCCCGGGCAGGGGGTTGCCGTCCGGCCCGTCGACGGCGATCCAGGCGGGGTCGCGGACGATGTCGAACCCCGGATGGGCGGCCTGCCACTGCCTGGACAGGCCGCAGCGGAGCAGCCTGTGGACCTCTACTCCGCGGTGGAGTTCCTTGCGGAGGTTTTCGCGACGGGAGTTGGTGATGCGCAGGCCCAGCGACAGCTTGAGCATGGCTGGGGAGCTGGATCGGTGAACGGTTCGTACGGAGGAGGTGGGGTGCCACGGGGAACCGTGCGCGCCGAGGTTTCGGAGCAGTCCTGCTTGCAGCAGAGCCGCCGTCTCGGGGCGGTGCAGGACCTCGCGCAGTTGCCACGGGTGCAGGGGCAGGGCCGTGTGGCCGTCGGGTAGCGGGAGCCCTGCTCCGGCGAGCCGGGCGGTGAGCTGGGGTGCGGAGACCGGGCGACCGCGTTCGGTCCAGGCCGAGTCGGTGGCCAGTACGGAAGGAGCTACAGCCATCCAGTGGAGTGGGAAGGAGCCGCGCGACTCGGGTGAATACAACTGCGCTTCGGCCTCGGAGAGACCTTCACGGCTCTTCGGAGTCGGGTGCAGTGGATGTCCGAGCACGAGTGCCTGCTCGGCGGTGAGGAAGCGGTCGGGTTCGTCGGCAAGGTGCCTTCGACGCTCGGTGATGAAGGCGGTGGTTCGGCGAACGGAGTCGGCCACTCGGGCGACGAGATCGGCACCGGCGCCGACCGGAGCGAGCGCAGGATGCGTCTTGACCGGAGGGTGGCTTGGAAAGACCGGAGCGCTGTCGGTGGGCTTCTGCGCGCTGAGGATCTCCCGTGTGAGCAAGGCGGCGACTGTGATCGCGTCGGCGGCCGGGGCGTGCTCCGGGGCGTCTGCGAGGTACGGGAGGCCGAAGCGGTGCCAGCCTGTCGAGGACCAGTAGCGGACGGAAGCGAGGAGCGCCGTGCCGCTGGCGGGGAGGGGGATACGGAGGGTGCCGTTGTCGGGCGCGGCGAGGTCGGTCTCGCGTACCCAGCAGCGCAGGAGGTTCTCGACGGCGGCGGCGTCGGCTGCCGCATGAGGGTCGGGATGCTCCAGTGCGTCGGCGTCGGCCTCGGGGACCCCTTCGTCCTCGCGGCGCCCTCCCCGGGCGGGGACCTTCTCCTCCGACACCTCGGCAGTCGCCTCGTCCCGCTCCGCAGAAGCCACTCCCCACTGGCGGACGGCCGGAGTGGCGGTCGGCGCACGTCGTGGTTGTGGGGAGGTTTGGTCGCCGGAGGGCCTTTGGGTGTGTGGGTGGGCACGGCTGTCGGGTGCGGGGGTGGTGTTCAAGGGTGTGTTCCTCGCGGGGGGGCCTCGTGCCGCGGACGGGAAGCGGCTTCGTGCTGCGGTACGGGGTGCGCAGGGGCTTGGGTGTTCAGGAGGTCGTGCGATGAGAGGGATGGAGGTCAGGGATGTCAGGGGCGAGCTCGGCGGTTGAGGGTTGGGGAAGGAGACGTGCGGGCGTAACGACGCGCGAGGTCACGGTCACTGGGCTACCCCGCCCGCTCGGCGGGGTGGCCGGGCCGGCCCGTCGGTCGGTCGGTGGTGTGGGTGCTCTGGGTGCTGTGGATTTGTCTGGTCTCCACGAGTGTGGTCGTGGGCCACTGCCTCCACCGCGTCGGCCAGTCGGTCCAGTACCGCGGCCGCTTGCTCGTCGCTGATCGTCAGCGGTGGGAGCAGCCGTACGACACTCGCGTGACGCCCGCCCAGTCCGACGATCAGTCCGCGGCGCAGGCACTCCCTCTGCACGGCGGCCGCGAGTTCGGGAGCCGCGGGGCGAGGGCTTCGGACAAGGTCACTTACTCCGGCAAGTGCGCTCCCGAAGTCGGTCGAAGGCGTCCGACCACGACCGGCAGGCCCCGCTCCCGCTCGGGCGCCAGCTCCGGCCAAGGAGCCCATACCAGCACCAGCTACGATCCCCGGCCGGTGCCCGGCGCCAGTCACCGCCATAGCAGCGTCGGGACTTCCCCCAGTCTCGACCAGCTCGATCCCGAGCATCAGCCCTCGCCCCCGGACATCGCCAATGATGGGGAACCGCCGAGCAAGGGCCTGAAGTTGCCCGAGCAAGCGTGCGCCCAGAGTTCCGGCCCGTTCCGCGAGACGGTTTTCGCGGACGTAGGACAGGGTCGCCGTGCCTGCGGCCATGGCCAGTTGGTTGCCGGGGAACGTGTCGGCGGGGGTACCGGGTCCCCAGGCATCGAGGTCGTCTCGGTACACCAGAACGGCCAGGGGAAGACTGCCGCCGATGGCATGGGAGAGGATCATCACGTCGGGGGTGATGCCACTGTGGTCGACCGCCCAGAAGGCGCCCGTGCGCCCGGCTCCCGTCTGGACCTCGTCAGCGATCAGCGGTACGGACCGGGCGGCAGTGATCTGTCGCATGCGCCTCATCCACTCATCGGGGGCGGGGATCACACCGCCCTCGCTCTGTACGGGTTCGAGGATCATTCCGGCAGGCAGCGGCAACCCGGGCCGGGGGCCGTCGAGGACCGACTCGGCCCATCCGGCGGCGAGTTCGGCGCCGCGCACGCCGCCGACGCCGAAGGAGCAGCGGTAGTCCTGCGGATAGGGGAGGCGAATGACCCGCGGGTCGACGCTGTCTGCAGCCGAGCCGAAGGCCCCGTCGGTCGCCCCGCGGTGGGCGCCCGTGAAGGCGAGCAGGCCGCTGCGTCCGGTCGCGGCCCGAACGAGTTGGAACGCGGCTTCCACCGCGTCCGTGCCGGCCGGTCCGCAGAACCGCACTCGCGCGCGGTCGGCGAGTCCGGACGGCAGGGTGCGGAACAGTTCGGTGACGAAGGCGTCCTTGACGGGCGTGGCGAGGTCGAGGGCGTCCAGCGGGGCGCCGGAGTCGAGGACCTTGCGGATCGCCTCCAGCACGACGGGGTGATTGTGCCCGAGGGCCAGGGTGCCCGCGCCCGAGAAGCAGTCCAGGTAGCGGCGGCCGTCCGCGCCCTCGATGGTCAGCCCGCGGGCCCGCACCGGCACGATCGGCAGGGCGCGGGGGTAGGTACGCGCCGCCGACTCTCGCACCGACTGACGCCGCAGAACCCCCTCGTACACAAAGCGTCCGTCACCGGACGCCTCCCCGGCAGTAGACCCCTCCGCTACCCCCTCAAACGCCCTCACACCAGCCTCGCGAGCCCCGGTCACAACGACCTCCCGGCCCCGACACCGACTGTCTCTCCCCGCACAGGCCCGACGGTCCGTCCAACCCCGGACGAAGCGGCATCTCCAGCCCCGGCCATGACGGCACCCCCATCGCACTCAGCCCATGCCGCCATCCCCATCGCGCTCCACTTCACAGCCACGGCTCCCCGCTCTCCCGCAGTCCAGGGCAAGCCGCTCCTCGCCACCTCACCCGACTCGACATACGAAACCCCGCGAGCGTTCACTCGAAAACTCTCAAGGCTCACGGGAATTGGGCACAGGAACCGGGCCGGTCGTATCGGGGCCGGACCATCGGTACTGCGCTCCGTCGCTACCAACCCTGGAACGCTCAGCGGGTTACGGGCCGCATCAAGATCCTTTGCGGTCTGTCCCAGCCGCTGCGTTCGGCTCGCGCCCCACGGGCTTCAGGGAGACACGGGCTCGGTCCACGGCCCGGCGGCGCGGCGGGAGTCAGATGCATCGGGGACGTATGGGATTTCGCCCAGGAGGACCGCTTGGCACGAGCCTGGTCCAGCGGCCCCTCCCAGCTGGCCACCGCCAGGGTGGCGACCCCGTTGCCGACGAGGTCGCCACCGGCATCGGCGTCGCCCTCGCCCCATCCTGGCGTTGGAACGGATCGGCGGCGGCGTCCGCCTGCTGCCGCTGCAACCCCCCGGCCCGGTACGCCGCATCCTCATCGTCCGCATGTACGACCCCGCCCTCACCCCGCCGCCCAGCCTTCGCCGGCTTCCTCCGCGACAGCACCGCGTACCGCACGCCGTGAAGGTCGGCGTGAAGATCGGCGTGCGTAGCAGAACTCCGATGATTGCCAGGTCAGACAGCTCGTAGCGAAACCGTTGCCGTACAGCGGGAAGTCCCCCACAGCGAGCGCATAGTGTGTGGTGCCGTTCCCACACTCCGTGAGTT
Source organism: Streptomyces sp. Q2 (assembly GCF_056820935.1). Classification (NCBI taxonomy): domain Bacteria; kingdom Bacillati; phylum Actinomycetota; class Actinomycetes; order Kitasatosporales; family Streptomycetaceae; genus Streptomyces; species Streptomyces sp. Q2. Next base: position 20,504 of record NZ_JBXEJE010000043.1, read on the forward strand.
CAGCGCGCGAGCAAACCGATTGGACTCGGATCGCCCCGGATCAGCCCAGGTCGATCCGAACCAATCCGGATCGATCCGAATCAGCCTGATTCGATCCGGGTCGGTCGGCCCGAGTCGATCGGATCGCTCCATGTCGACCCGTCCGCGCCGGAGTTCACGGCTCAGCACCCAGTTCGTTCACCTCAGGGGGAGTCACACCATGCGACCCATACGGCCGTCCTTCACCGCTCGCCGAGGAAGGAACGCGCGCCGCGGAACCTCCCCTGCGCTGGCCGCCGTTGCCCTCGCCTCGGCGCTCGTGCTCACCGCCACCGCCTGCGACTCGGGCGCCGCCGAGGCCGGTGGTGACGCCTCCGCCTCCGCCGCAGCCCCGACCGCGGGCGACGACAAGATCACGATCCCGGACGACATCAAGGACAAGCTCAAAGAGCATGGGATCGACCTCGACAAGTGGAAGAACGGCGCTTGGAAGGACTGGAGCAAGGACGACTGGCTGCGCGAGGCCGACGAGTACATCAACCCGATCATCCAGGGCTTGTGGGATCCGGACCGGATGCGGGACGCCGAGGACCCCGACAACGCCGTCGACGACAGTGACCTCTCCGGTGACCAGGGCGTGACCGACCCGGAGCCCGCTCCGGTGGACGCCAAGGCCGTCACGCCTACCTACCATGCCAACGCCCCCGAGGCGGGCAAGGTGTTCTTCGACTCCCCCGAGGGCACGATGGTCTGCTCGGCGACGGTCGTGCAGGACCCGGCCCACCCCGGCAAGTCCAACCTGGTGTGGACGGCGGGCCACTGCGTGCACGCCGGCAAGGACGGTGGCTGGTTCCGCAACATCGCGTTCGTGCCGTCCTACAACAACGAGGGCCTGGCGACCGCGGCCTTGGAGAGCGCCACAAAGGAAGAGGTCACTCCGTACGGCGTGTGGTGGGGCGACTGGGCGCAGACCTCGGACCAGTGGATCGAGCAGGGCGGGGAAACAGGGGGTGACGGCGCCTCGTACGACTTCGCCGTCATCCATGTGACCCCGGAGGAGGGCAGTGGCGGCAAGTCGCTGGAGGAGACCGTCGGTTCGGCTCTGCCCGTGAACTTCAAGGCGCCGGCCGTCACGAAGGTCGCGAGCATCACGGCGACCGGTTACCCGGCCGCGGCGCCGTTCGACGGTCAGACCATGTACCAGTGCCAGGACAAGCCGGGCCGGCTGTCGATCAGCGCCCCGGACCCGACGATGTACCGCATCGGCTGCACGATGACGGGTGGTTCGTCGGGCGGCGGCTGGGTCGCGACCGGTTCGGACGGCAAGCCGGCACTGGTCTCCAACACCTCGATCGGCCCGGTGACCGCGGGCTGGCTGGCGGGTCCGCGGCTGGGTGAGGTGGCCAAGGGCGTGTACGACTCGGTGAGCAAGAAGTTCGTCGGCCAGTGACGACCTGCTGAGCAGGAACGGCGGTGCGGTGTCCCGGGAAACCTTCACCACCTCACCGCCGTTCACCCCCAACTCCACGGGCATAGTGGGGTGTCGCCCGCAAGGGAGATCCACAGAGGTCCCAGGTGATCCACGGGACCAAGGTGATCCACGGGATCCAAAAGATCGTCGGACCCACAAGACCCATCGGACCCGGGAATCATGAGGATCCGCGGAGCACCACCTCCTCACCCTGACAAGCACATGACATTCGTTCGTTCCCACGGGGGTTACCGCACCATGCGTTCCACACGTACGCCCGCAGCACCACGCCCCGGGCGGCGCACCCACACGTTCCTCACCGCCACCGGGCTCGTCGCAGCCCTCGCACTGACCGCGACCGCCTGCGGCGGCTCGGGCGAGGACACCGGCGGTGACAAGCCCGGCGCCACGACGTCCCAGGCCGCCGACGGCAAGGTCAAGATCCCCGCGGGCATCGCCGACAAGCTCAAGGAGCACGGCATCGATGCCGATGCCTGGGCGGCCGGAGGCTGGAAGGACTGGGACAAGGACAAGTGGCTCAGTGAGGCCAAGGACTTCGTCAACCCGGTGATCGAGGGGCTCTGGAAGCCCGAGCGGATGCAGTCCGCGAAAGAGGCCGACAAGACGGTCTCGACGAAGGACGCCGCCGCCGACCAGGGCGTCAGCGACCCCGAGCCGGCACCCGTCGAGGCCACGGCCGAGAAGACGCCGTACCACCAGAACGCGGCCCCGGTCGGCAAGATCTTCTTCGACTCCCCCGACGGTCCGATGGTCTGCTCGGGCACGGTCGTCAAGGACGTGAACCACCCCGGCAAGTCCAACCTGGTGTGGACGGCGGGCCACTGCGTGCACGCCGGCGGCAGCGGCGGCTGGTACCGCAACATCGTCTTCGTCCCGGCGTACAACGACCTCGGCAAGTCCGAGGCGCAGCTCGGCAAGGCCACGGCCTCGGAGATCGCGCCGTACGGCAACTGGTGGGCCGACTGGGCCTCGACGTCGAACGGGTGGATGCAGGGCGGTTCGGAGACCGGCGGCGCGGGTGCCGCGTACGACTACGCCGTGCTCCATGTGAACCCCGAGTCGGGCTCCAAGTCGCTGGAGGAGACCACCGGCGCCCTGGACGTCGACTTCTCCGCCCCGTCGGCGAGGGAGGTCGCCACGATGGGCGCCTGGGGCTACCCGGCCGCGCCGCCGTACAACGGTCTGCAGATGTTCAAGTGCCTCGACCGGCCCGGCCGGCTCTCGCTCAGCACGAGCCTGCCGACGATGTACCGCATAGGGTGCACCATGACGGGCGGCTCGTCCGGCGGCGGCTGGTTCCGAGTGCTGGCCGGTGAGACCAAGCTGGTCTCGAACACGTCGATCGGTCCGACCGACAACACCTGGCTCGCGGGCCCGCAGCTCGGCCAGGACGCCGAGGCGCTCTACGAGAACATGAGCAAGACGTACGGCGGCCAGTGATCCGCACACGCTGAAGGCCCGCCACCTGCGACGAGCAGGCGGCGGGCCTTCAGGCTGTCCGGGACGGACGGTCAGGCAAGCGGCGCCGGAACGTACGGCGCGAGATCCGCCGCCAGTTCCTCGTGCACCCGTGCCTTGAGCAGGGTGCCCTCCGGGGTGTGCTCCGCGGAGATCACCTCACCCTCGTCGTGGGCGCGGGCAACCAGCTTGCCGTGCGTGTACGGCACGAGCGCCTCGATCTCGACCGACGGCCGCGGCAGCTCGTTGTCGATCAGCGCGAGCAGTTCCTCGATGCCCTGGCCGGTGCGCGCCGACACCGGGATCGAACGCTTCTCGATCCGCATGAGGCGCTGAAGCGTCAGCGGATCGGCCGCGTCCGCCTTGTTGATCACGACGATCTCGGGTACGCCGGTGGCGCCGACGTCCCTGATCACCTCGCGTACGGCGGCCAACTGCTCCTCCGGGTTCGGGTGCGAGCCGTCCACCACGTGCAGGATCAGGTCGGACTCGCCGACCTCCTCCATGGTGGAGCGGAACGCCTCGACCAGGTGGTGCGGCAGGTGTCGGACGAAGCCGACGGTGTCCGCCAGCGTGTACAGACGGCCGCTGGGCGTCTCCGCCCGGCGCACGGTCGGGTCGAGGGTCGCGAACAGGGCGTTCTCGACCAGTACGCCCGCGCCCGTGAGGCGATTGAGCAGCGAGGACTTGCCCGCGTTGGTGTAGCCGGCGATGGCGACCGACGGCACCTTGTGACGCTTGCGCTCCTGGCGCTTGATCTCGCGGCCGGTCTTCATGTCCGCGATCTCCCGGCGCATCTTCGCCATCTTCTCGCGGATCCGACGCCGGTCCGTTTCGATCTTCGTCTCACCGGGACCACGGGTGGCGAGGCCGCCGCCCTTGCCGCCGCCCATCTGACGGGACAGCGACTGACCCCAGCCGCGCAGCCTGGGCAGCATGTACTGCATCTGCGCGAGCGCTACCTGCGCCTTGCCCTCTCGAGACTTGGCGTGCTGGGCGAAGATGTCGAGGATCAGGGCCGTACGGTCGATGACCTTGACCTTGACGACGTCTTCGAGATGGATGAGCTGGCCCGGGCTGAGCTCACCGTCGCAGATGACGGTGTCCGCGCCCGTCTCGAGCACGATGTCGCGCAGCTCTTCGGCCTTGCCGGAACCGATGTAGGTGGCCGCGTCGGGCTTGTCGCGGCGCTGGATCACGCCGTCGAGCACGAGTGCGCCCGCGGTTTCCGCGAGGGCGGCGAGCTCGGCGAGGGAGTTGTCCGCGTCCTGCGCGGTCCCCGAGGTCCAGACGCCGACGAGCACGACCCGCTCCAGGCGGAGCTGGCGGTACTCGACCTCGGTGACATCCTCGAGCTCGGTGGAGAGGCCCGCGACGCGGCGTAGGGCCGCGCGCTCGGAGCGGTCGAACTGGTCGCCGTCCCGGTCTCCGTCGATCTCGTGGCTCCAGGCGACGTCCTCTTCCATCAGGGCATCGGCCCGAAGACCTTCGGGGTAGGCATGCGCGAAGCGCTCAGTGTCCTGGGAAGAAGATGAAGAGGAGGTCATTGGGTCCTTACGTCGATGAGGAATGCGATAAAGCGGCGACAGAGCCGAAGCCGAACTTCTGAGCCGGCCGTCACTGCTCACAACGCACGAGAACCCCGGGAGATTCCCGTGTCCCGTGCCGCTCCGACCTGAGGATGGTCGCACGACACGGCCCGTCTCGTCACCGTCTTATTTCACGGCGGCAGGCTGCGGGGCGGCCGACTTCCACTCCGGGTGGCCGGGCATCGGCGGCGTCTTCTCGCCGTAGAGCCAGCCCTCGAAGAACCCGCCCAGCTCGCGGCCGGAGATCTTCTCGGCGAGCCCGACGAAGTCCGCGGTCGTGGCGACGCCGTCCTGGTGGCGGGTCACCCAGGCCCTCTCCAGGCGCTCGAAGGCGGGGCGGCCGATCTCCTGTTGCAGGGCGTACAGGGCCAGCGCGGCGCCGTCGTAGACGTTCGGCCGGAAGATGCTGATCTTCTGGCCGGGGTCGGGCGTCTTGGGGGCGGCGGGCGGTCCGCCGGCCGCCCGCCAGCGGTCGGAGGCGCCGTACGCCGCCTTCATCCGCACCTCCATGGGGCGGTCCGCCTTCTCCTCCGCGTACAGGGCTTCGTACCAGGTGGCGTGCCCCTCGTTCAGCCACAGGTCGGACCAGGTGCGAGGGCTCACGCTGTCGCCGAACCACTGGTGGGCGAGCTCGTGCACCATGATCGACTCGACGTACCACTTCGGGTAGCCGGGCTCGGTGAACAGGTCCAGCTCGAAGAGCGAGAGGGTCTGCGTCTCCAGTTCGAAACCGGTGTCGGCCTCGGCCATGAGCACGCCGTACGTCTCGAAGGGGTACCGCCCGACCTTGCCCTCCATCCAGGCGATCTGGTCGGGGGTCTTCTTCAACCACGGCTCCAGCCGCTCGCGGTCCTTGGTCGGCACGACGTCCCGTACGGGAAGCCCGTGCGGGCCGCTGCGGCGCAGCACGGTGGAGCGGCCGATGGACACCTGGGCGAGCTCGGTGGCCATGGGGTGCAGGGTCCGGTACGTCCAGGTCGTCGCCCGGCCAGCCCGGTCCACGCCGGTCGACAGACCGTTGGCCACGGCCGTGTAGCCACTCGGTGCGGTCACCCTGATGGTGAACATCGCCTTGTCGGAGGGGTGGTCGTTGCAGGGGAACACCAGGTGGGCGACGTCGGCCTGGTTGGCCATGGCGAGTCCGTCCGCGGTCCGCACCCAGCCGCCGTCCCGGTCCTCGGCGGACACGGGGTCGCTGGTGTGCCGCACGGTGACCCGCATCCAGCTGCCCTCGGACAGCGGATCCTCGGGCGTGACCACCAGATCCTCGCCGGCGCTCGTGAATGTCGCGGGCTCGCCGTCGACCTCTACCGAGTCGACCTTGCCGTGCGCGAAGTCGAGGTTCACGCGGTCCAGCGAGGCCGTCGTCCAGGCGTCGATCGTGGTGACCGCCTGGAGCGGCTTGCTGTTGGTGCCCGGATAGGTGAAGGAGAGGTCGTACGCCGCCACGTCGTACCCCGGGTTGCCCAGGTACGGGAAGAGACGGTCACCGACGCCCAGCGGGGTGGCCGGCGCGCTCGCGGCGAGGAGGCAGACGGAGACGGCGGAGGCGAGCAGGGCGGCGGCCCTTCGGCGCCGAGAGGGCATGACGCGGGCTCGGGGAGCCCAGGTTCGGGGGGTGAGCAGCATGCACCACGGCTATCAGCGGGCCCGTGCGGCATGGCGGCGGCGCGCGATCGGCCCACTCGAACGGGTAGATCGGCGGGACGACGGGTTGGTCGCACGCAAGAGCGCCCCACGCGCGCGTGCCGTCGCCGGCGGGCTTCCTCAGGCCCCCGGCATCTGCTCCCGGCTCACGTCGTACACCCCCGGCACATTCCGCATCGCCCGCATCAGAGCGGGCAGGTGTGCCGCGTCGGGGAGTTGGACCGTGTAGGTGTGGCGTACGCGTTGCTGGCTGGGCGGCTCGACGGTCGCGGAAACGATCTCGGCCCCCTCCGAGGCCATCGCTTCGGTGAGGTCCGCGAGCAGATGCGGACGGCCGAACGATTCGGCGAAGAGGGTGACCCGGCATCCGCTGGTGTCCCCCCAGCGCACACCGACCTCAGCACGCCCCGCGCTCTTCATACGCGCCACCGCGGCGCACTCCACGCGATGGACGGTCACCGCTCCCCCGCGAACGGCGAAGCCGATCACCTCGTCGGGCGGTACGGGCGTGCAGCAACCGGCCATCCGTACGCTCGCCCCGGGCTGGTCGACGACGGCGTTCGCGGTGGCGGGCCGGTCGGCAGGCGGGGAGGCGAGGCCTTCGGAGGCAGCCGCACCCTTCCCGGCGGCGGGCGGCCGGGGCGATGCCTCGCCGGCCTGGAGAGTCGGTACCGGCCCCGCCTCCTGCGCCTCGGCGGACGCCGGATGCGTCGTGAGCCACCGCTGGATGGCGATCCGGGCGGTGGGCGTGTGGGCGTGCTCCAGCCACTCCCTGGAGGGCTCGGAGGCGGGGTCCTGGCCCATGAGGAGTTGGACGGTGTCGCCGTCCTTCAGGACCGTGCTCAGGGTCGCCAGGCGGCCGTTGACGCGAGCTCCGATGCACGCGTGCGCGTCCTCGCCGTACTGCGCGTAGGCGGCGTCCACACAGGTCGCCCCCGCGGGCAGGCCCAGCCTGCCGCCGTCGGGTCGGAAGACGGTGATCTCGCGGTCCTGGGCGAGGTCCTCGCGCAGGGTGGACCAGAACGTGTCGGAGTCGGAGGCGGCCTCCTGCCAGTCGAGGAGGCGGGAGAGCCAGCCGGGGCGGGTCGGGTCGGCGCGCTCACCGTCACTCGAAACGGTCTGCTCCTCCGAAGGAGGAGCGTAGGGATTGCCCAGCGCGACGACGCCGGCCTCCGCGACCTTGTGCATCTGGTGGGTGCGGATGAGGACTTCGGTGACCTGGCCGTCCTCGCGGGCCACGGCGGTGTGCAGCGACTGGTACAGGTTGAACTTGGGGACAGCGATGAAGTCCTTGAACTCCGAGACGACGGGCGTCATACAGGTGTGGAGTTCACCCAGTACGGCGTAACAGTCGGCGTCCTCGTTCACCAGCACCAGCAGACGGCCGAAGTCGGCGCCGCGCAGCCGGCCGCGTTTGCGGGCGACGCGGTGCACGGAGACGAAGTGCCGGGGCCGGATGAGGACTTCGGCCGGGATGTCGGCGTCCCGCAGGACCGTGCGCATCTCGTCGGCCATCTCGGCGAGCGGGTCGTCCGCGCGGGAGGCGTTGTCGACGATCAGCTCGCGGGTGTGCTCGTACTCCTCGGGGTGGAGGATCGCGAAGACCATGTCCTCCAGTTCGGTCTTGAGCGCCTGGACGCCGAGCCGTTCCGCGAGGGGGATGAGGACGTCCCGGGTGACCTTGGCGATGCGGGCCTGTTTCTCGGGTCGCATCACGCCGAGGGTGCGCATGTTGTGCAGCCGGTCGGCGAGTTTGATCGACATCACGCGGACGTCGTTGCCGGTGGCGACGAGCATCTTGCGGAAGGTCTCGGGCTCGGCGGCGGCCCCGTAGTCGACCTTCTCCAGTTTCGTGACACCGTCGACGAGGAAGCGCACCTCCTCGCCGAACTGCTCACGGACCTGATCGAGCGTCACGTCCGTGTCCTCGACGGTGTCGTGCAGCAGAGACGCCGTCAGAGTGGTCGTCTCGGCGCCCAGTTCGGCAAGGATCAGGGTCACGGCGAGCGGGTGTGTGATGTATGGCTCACCGCTCTTGCGCATCTGACCGCGATGCGAGGACTCGGCCAAGACGTAGGCGCGGCGCAGCGGTTCGATATCGGCGTCGGGATGGTGGGCGCGGTGGGCCTCGACCACGTGGCCGATGGCGTCCGGCAGCCGGTCGCGGGCGGCGGGCCCGAGCAGCGCGGCCCGGCCGAGGCGGCGCAGGTCGATCCGGGGGCGGGCCTTCCTGCGTGGCACTGTCGGCAGGACCGGGCCTGCCGTGACCGGGCCTGGGCTCGCGGGATTCGTGGCCTCCGCACTCATGGGCACCTCCGGCTGCGTGGACCGGCGGACGGGGTGCCCCAGGGCGGACACGGCTCGGGGGATGGCATCAGTCCCCCGTCCGGGCCGGTGCTTGATGCTACCGAGCCCATCACGTGCGCCTCACCGCCTCTCGCCGAGCGTGAAAAGGATCACCCATTCGAGCGACGGTTTGCAGGTTTAGGTTCACATCCTGTGACCTGCGCTCGGTCAGCAAACGGAGCGTTCCAGCCACTCGGCGTCGATTTCCCCCTCGGCGACGATCACCGCGGGCCCGGTCATCTCGATCTCGCCGTCGGGCCGCTCGGTGATCACCAGGGTGCCGCCGGGCACGTCGACGGTGTACGTCACCGGGGTTCCGGTGACGGTCGGGTCGGCGCCGTCCCGGCGGGCTGTGGCCACGGCGACAGCGCACGCGCCCGTGCCGCACGAACGGGTCTCGCCGGAGCCGCGCTCGTGCACGCGTAGGGCTACGTGCCGGGGGCCTCGGTCGACCACGAACTCGACGTTCACGCCGTCGGGATAGGCGGCGGCCGGGCTGAAGGGCGGCGGGGAGTACAGGTCGCCCGCGTGCGCGAGGTCGTCCACGAAGGCGACGGCGTGCGGGTTGCCCATGTTCACGTTCCGCGCGGGCCAGCTGCGCTCGCCGACGCTCACCGTGACGTCCCCCTCAGGGAGCAGCGCCCTGCCCATGCCGACGGTGATGTCGCCGCCCTGGGAGAGGTGCACCGTCTTCACGCCCCCGCGCGTGGCGATCGCGAGGTCGCCCTCGTCGACATGTCCGGCGCGCTGGAGGTAGTGCGCGAACACGCGCACGCCGTTGCCGCACATCTCCGCGATCGAGCCGTCGCCGTTGCGGTAGTCCATGAACCACTCCGCCTCGGCCGCCATGTCCTTGGCGTCGGGGTGCGCCTCGGACCGCACCACGTGCAGCAGGCCGTCACCGCCGATGCCGGCACGGCGGTCGCACAGGGCGGCGACGGCGGCCGGGGGCAGGTCGATGGTGTTCTCGGGGTCCGGGACGATCACGAAGTCGTTCTCGGTGCCGTGCCCCTTGAGGAAGGCGATCCGCGTGCTCATTCCTCGATCGTACGGGGTGGGTCCGACAACCCACGCTCGCCTGGAGGCCGGCGCAGTCGACCGCTTCGGCGCTGCTCAGCGCAGCCGGGCCACACGCCACACGGCCAGCACGACCACCGCGGCGACCATCACGGCGTACGCGATCACGACCCGCCAGTCCGGACGGCGGCCGGAGCCCCGCTGCGGCAGCCCGGGCCACGTGTAACCAACGCGACGAGCGGCCATCATGCCCCAGCCGGCCGCACAGAAGCAGATCAGCAGGCCCAGCATGGCGATCACCGCCCCGCTGTCGCCGAAGTCGAAGGCGAGCGGGAACGCGAACATCAGGGAGCCGACCGTGGCCAGGCTCACGATGGGAGCGAGCTGCCAGATGCGCATCCGGCGCTGCGGGCGCAGCTCGACCTCGACCTCCGGGCCGCCCACGAACATCTCCTCGGGCTCCGGCCCGTCGGCGGTCACGCCGTCCTGCGTCTCGTCGGGCCCGTCGGGGCGCAGACGATCGCCGTCCTGCTCCGCTTCACCGCTGTCAGCGGTGAGGGGCTCGGTACCATGTGCGGTGTCGCGAGGGCCGGCCTCCATCGCCACGCGCCCTCCCAACTCGGACTCCACTTGGTCGATCGAAGCTCGATGATGGCACGGTGCCGAACGCCGCGATGACGGCCGGAGCGTCCCGATGCCAGGACGTGATCAGGCTGTAACCGGTCGTTCGACCAATGCCAGTGCAAGCTGCGGAAGTTCTGTGACATCCGCCGCAGCCCCACTCAGCCAATGCACCCGCGGGTCGCGCCTGAACCACGAATCCTGACGGCGCGCGAAGCGCTTGGTGGCTCGTACGGTCTCGACCCGCGCATCTTCGTCCGTGCACTCCCCTGCGAGCGCCGCAAGCACCTGCTGGTAGCCGAGCGCGCGCGAGGCCGTACGCCCCTCGCGCAACCCCTGCGCCTCCAGTGCGCGCACTTCTTCCACCAGCCCGGCCTCCCACATCCGGTCGACCCGGCGCGCGATGCGCTCGTCGAGCTCGGGCCGCGCCACGTCGACGCCGATCTGCAGGGTGTCGTAGACCGAGTCGTGGCCAGGAAGGTTGGCAGTGAAGGGCTTACCGGTGATCTCGATCACTTCGAGGGCCCGGACGATACGGCGGCCGTTGCTGGGGAGGATGGCGTGCCCGGCCTCGGGGTCGGCGGCGGCCAGGCGCGCGTGCAGCGCCCCCGAACCGCGCAGGGTGAGCTCCTCCTCGAGCCGGGCCCTGACCTCGGGGTCGGTGCCGGGGAACTCCAGGTTGTCGACGGCCCCGCGGACGTACAGGCCGGATCCACCGACCAGAATCGGCCAGCGGCCGTCCGCGAGCAGTGCGTCGATCCTGGTGCGGGCCAGTTTCTGGTATTCGGCGACGGAGGCGGTGACCGTGACGTCCCAGATGTCCAGGAGGTGGTGCGGGACGCCATCCCGTTCGTCGGGCGTCAGCTTGGCGGTGCCGATGTCCATCCCTCGGTAGAGCTGCATGGAGTCGGCGTTGACGACCTCGCCGCCGAGACGCCGGGCCAGAAAGACGCCCAGATCGGACTTACCGGCCGCGGTCGGTCCGACGACGGCGATGACTCGGGGGGCGGGGGGTGCGCTGCTCACTGCCCCAGTCTCGCAAACCTCGCGACCGCGCCTCGAACGAGTTACGTGACGGTACGCGCGCGGGGTCGTTGCCAGTTGCGAGGTTTTCCGCCGCCTGATCGCGGAGACGGCGACCCGGGCGGCGCAAACGGACGCACCGGACGACGCGGGGTTTCGCCCGCACGAGTAACATATGGAGTGGGTATGGGCGTTTTCGCACGACTTCTTCGCAGGTCAAAGACCACGGAAGAGGCGTCAACCTCCGAGGCGCAGGCCGATACGGCGACGGCCGAGCTTGCAGCTGAGGAGGCGGTGGAGGCGAAGGGGTCGGTCGAGGCCGAGGCTGGGACCGAAACCGGTACGACGTCCGAGCCGAAGGCTGACGCGAAGGCAGAGGCCAAGGTCGACGACGCGGGGGAGGAGACGGCGGCTGAGACGGCCGCCGATGACGGCTCCGGCTCCGGCGAAAGCGTCGAGATCCCCAAGCAGCAGTCCGCCGAAGAGGCTGCCGACAGCGAGGCCGGCGAAGGCGCTCGCACGTAACTGCCCCGCGAGGGAAGGTGGACCATGGGTCTCCTGCACAATTTGAAGGCCAAACTCAACCCGGCCAAGGACAAGGTCTCCGGCCTCGCCCAGCAGCACGGGGACAAGATCGAGCACGGCCTCGACAAGGCCGCCAGGGTCGTCGACGAGAAGACCAAGGGCAGGTACAGCGACAAGATCCAGTCGGGGACGGGCAAGGCCAAGGGAGCCATGGACCGGATCGCGCACAAGGACGGCACGGACCCGGACGGCGACATCGGTACGCCGCCGGCCTCCCCGCCGCCGACTTCCTGAACGACACGGCACACCGACGGACGGCCGCGGAGCACGACGCTCCCGGCCGTCCGTCGTTTCCGTCGGCTCCCTCGTAGCGCCGTTTTCGCGGTGGCGCCGTTTTCGCGGTGGCGCCGTTTTCGCGGTGGCGCCGTTTTCGCGGTGGCGCCGTTTTCGCGGTGGCGCCGTTTTCGCGGTGGCGCCGTTTTCGCGGTGGCGCCGTTTTCGCGGTGGCGCCGTTTTCGCGGTGGCGCCGTTTTCGCGGTGGCGCCGTTTTCGCGGTGGCGCCGTTTTCGCGGTGGCGCCGTTTTCGCGGTGGCGCCGTTTTCGCGGTGGCGCCGTTTTCGCGGTGGCGCCGTTTTCGCGGTGGCGCCGTTTTCGCGGTGGCGCCGTTTTCGCGGTGGCGCCGTTTTCGCGGTGGCGCCGTTTTCGCGGTGGCGCCGTTTTCGCGGTGGCGCCGTTTTCGCGGTGGCGCCGTTTTCGCGGTGGCGCCGTTTTCGCGGTGGCGCCGTTTTCGCGGTGGCGCCGTTTTCGCGGTGGCGCCGTTTTCGCGGTGGCGCCGTTTTCGCGGTGGCGCCGTTTTCGCGGTGGCGCCGTTTTCGCGGTGGCGCCGTTTTCGCGGTGGCGCCGTTTTCGCGGTGGCGCCGTTTTCGCGGTGGCGCCGTTTTCGCGGTGGCGCCGTTTTCGCGGTGGCGCCGTTTTCGCGGTGGCGCCGTTTTCGCGGTGGCGCCGTTTTCGCGGTGGCGCCGTTTTCGCGGTGGCGCCGTTTTCGCGGTGGCGCCGTTTTCGCGGTGGCGCCGTTTTCGCGGTGGCGCCGTTTTCGCGGTGGCGCCGTTTTCGCGGTGGCGCCGTTTTCGCGGTGGCGCCGTTTTCGCGGTGGCGCCGTTTTCGCGGTGGCGCCGTTTTCGCGGTGGCGCCGTTTTCGCGGTGGCGCCGTTTTCGCGGTGGCGCCGTTTTCGCGGTGGCGCCGTTTTCGCGGTGGCGCCGTTTTCGCGGTGGCGCCGTTTTCGCGGTGGCGCCGTTTTCGCGGTGGCGCCGTTTTCGCGGTGGCGCCGTTTTCGCGGTGGCGCCGTTTTCGCGGTGGCGCCGTTTTCGCGGTGGCGCCGTTTTCGCGGTGGCGCCGTTTCCGTCGTTGCACCGTTTCCGTCGTTGCCGTCCGCCTCCTCCGTGCGACGAGGGGCTACGACCAGGCCGCGACCACGTACCCCACCCCGTAGGGCGCGCCCTGGTACAGCAGCGTGCCGCCGAGGTCCGTGCCCTCCGCGGCGCCTGCCAGCACCTGCCAAGGGGCCCTGCCCGAGGCCTTCAGCTCGTACGCCAGGTCCGCGTCCAGCGCCTTGAGAGCCGCCACGTCCGCCGCGCCCAGCGCACGCGTGACCTCCGCGTCGAAGGGTGCGGCCCGCTCGTCGAGATAGCCGGGTGCCTTGAGCGTGCGGCACGCGCTGGCGTCGCCCATCACCAGCAGCGCCATCCGTTCGGCCCGGGCGGCGATTTCCCCTCCGACTTCAATACACCGCTCAGCCGCGAGAGGTTCCCCCACACCGAGTCCCTCGATCGGGGCATCCGCCCACCCGGCACGCTCCAACAGCCACGCGGCCACCGCCAGCGAGGGCGGGAGCGGGCGCTCGGTCCCTGTGCCCCGGTCCACGCCCAGGCGTACCTCGAGGTTCACACCGAAGCCGCGAAACGAGCCCCGGGTGCCCTCAGGATGCGTCCCGCGTCCGCTCTGTTCGGCCGGGCCGACGACCACGAGCCGGTCGGGCCGGGCCGCGGCGAGGACACCGAGCGCGTCCGTGCACGCGGCACGCGCGGCGTCCAGCTCGGGTGCGGCACCCGCGGCGACCTCGGGCACGAGCAGAGGCGGGCAGGGGCAGACTGCGACGGCGACAAGCATGATCGGCAGGGTAACCCTGACGAGCGGCATGACGGGAGCCGAGAACTGGGGAACGGCCGTACGCCTCCGCGGACCGTCGCCGCGATTCACCCGTATCCCCGTCAGGTCCCGTCAGGCCCATCCACAAGCCCGTCAATGCCCTCAAGCCAGCCCTCGAGCTCTCAAGCCCTCAAGCCTCACCCCCGCAAGGCGTCAGTCGCAGCCGCAGCCGCTGCCCGTCGTGGCCGGGAGCGGCTCTGGGACGCCGATCTTCGGGAGACCGAGCATGACGCCGGCCGGCGCGGCGGCCTTCTCGGCGTTGCGCTTCTCCCAGGCGTCTCCCGCGCGCGTGGGGCGCACGGCGAGGGTGGGTCCCTCGGCGAGGAGGTGGTGCGGGGCGGCGTACGTGACCTCGACGGTCACCACGTCGCCGGGGCGGACTTGCTGCTCCGGCTTGGTGAAGTGGACGAGGCGGTTGTCGGGGGCGCGGCCGGAGAGGCGGTGGGTGGCGCCGTCCTTGCGGCCCTCGCCCTCGGCGACCATGAGGTCGAGCGTGCGGCCGACCTGCTTCTTGTTCTCCTCCCAGGAGATCTCCTCCTGGAGGGCGACGAGACGCTCGTAGCGCGCTTGGACGACCTCCTTGGGGATCTGGTTCTCCATGGTCGCGGCCGGGGTGCCGGGACGCTTGGAGTACTGGAAGGTGAAGGCCTGCGCGAACCGTGCCTCGCGGACGACGTGCAGCGTCTCCTCGAAGTCCTCCTCGGTCTCGCCGGGGAAGCCCACGATGATGTCGGTGGTGATCGCCGCGTGCGGGATGGCGGCGCGCACGTTCTCGATGATCCCGAGGTAGCGCTCCTGGCGGTAGGAACGGCGCATCGCCTTGAGGACCGTGTCCGAGCCGGACTGCAGGGGCATGTGCAGCTGCGGCATCACGTTCGGCGTCTCGGCCATGGCCGCGATCACGTCGTCGGTGAAGTCACGCGGGTGCGGGGAGGTGAAGCGGACACGCTCCAGGCCCTCGATGGCGCCACAGGCCCGCAGCAGCTTGCTGAAGGCCTCGCGGTCGCCGATGTCGGAACCGTACGCGTTGACGTTCTGGCCGAGCAGCGTGATCTCGGATACGCCTTCGGCGACCAGGGCCTCGATCTCGGCCAGGATGTCGCCGGTCCTGCGGTCCTTCTCCTTGCCGCGCAGGGCGGGGACGATGCAGAAGGTGCAGGTGTTGTTGCAGCCGACGGAGATGGAGACCCAGGCCGCGTAAGCGCTCTCGCGCCGCGTCGGCAGCGTGGAGGGGAACGCTTCGAGCGACTCGGCGATCTCGACCTGCGCCTCTTCCTGGACGCGGGCGCGCTCCAGGAGGACGGGCAGCTTGCCGATGTTGTGCGTGCCGAAGACGACGTCCACCCAGGGCGCCTTCTTCACGATCGTGTCGCGGTCCTTCTGCGCGAGGCAGCCGCCGACCGCGATCTGCATCCCGGGACGACTCGCCTTCCTCGGGGCGAGGCGGCCGAGGTTGCCGTACAGCCGGTTGTCGGCGTTCTCGCGCACCGCGCAGGTGTTGAAGACGACGACGTCCGCGTCCCCGTCCGACCCCTCGGGCGCGCGCACGTACCCGGCGTCTTCGAGCAGCCCGGACAATCGCTCGGAATCGTGGACGTTCATCTGGCACCCGTAGGTGCGCACCTCGTATGTCTTCACGCCCACTGCCAGGCCCCGGTCGCTGCTGCTCATGCGACAAGGGTAGGCGGTGCGGGGAGTACGCCCTGCCCCTGCACTGCCGACGAGGGATCCGTCGCGGGCATGACCGGACGAAATCGCGCCCTCGCCCGTTCGGCCCCAGCGGGGCCGCGGGGGCCGGCCCGCGAGCCGGCGGTGAACACCGATCCGAAGGCGGGCAGGCCGAGAGCAGTACGTTGGCCGGCTTCGGGTCGCGATGGACGATCCCGTGCCGGTGGGATGTCACGCAGGGTTTCCTCCGACTGCCTGGCGGGCGGGCGAGGTGCGAGGGCGGCCACGGCCAGGGGGCGGTTGGAGCGCACGCGCGCGGAGCGACTCGCCGAGCACTTACTTGGTGGCGGCCAGGGCGGATCGCCGTCCCGCCCGCACCTGGCCGGAAGCCGACGTCCGCTGGTCGGCTCAGGGATCGATGAGGCCCGCCCGGATCGCGTACCGGGTCAGTTCCAGGCGGTCGCGCATGCCCAGCTTCTGGAGGAGGTTCGCGCGGTGGCGTTCGACCGTCTTGGCGCTGATGAAGAGGAGTTCGCCGATCTTCTTCGAGGTGTGGCCCTCGGCGACGAGTTTGAGGATCTCCTCCTCGCGCTCGGTGATGGCCCGCTCGGGCAGACCGTCGCCACGGTGGAGTCGTTCGAGGTAAGAGCGGACGAGGGCCCGTTCGGCCCCCGGGTAGATGAACGGCTCGTCCCGTACGGCCGCCCGGCACGCCTGGACGAGGTCGCGGTCGGCGACGGACTTCAGGACGAAGCCCCCGGCGCCGGCCTTGAGGGCCTCGAAGAAGTACTGCTCGTTGTCGTACATCGTGAGGATGAGGATGCGCAGGTCCGGCAGGCGGCGGGAGAGTTCGCGGGCCGCCTGGAGACCGGTCATCCGGGGCATCGCGACATCGAGGACCGCCAGATCGACATCACGCGCGCGTGCCAGAGCGACCGCCTCCGCCCCGTCGCCGGCCTCGGCCACGACGGTGAGGTCCGGCTCATTCTCGAGGATGAGACGTACGCCTCTGCGTACGAGTGTGTGGTCGTCGGCGAGCAGGACGCGGATCGGGGTCTTCAACGGCGGCCGGGGCGCCATCAGCGGTTCGTCCCGGTCGCCGCCGGAATGCGCAGCCTTATGTCCGTACCCTGCCCCGGGGCCGGTTCCAAGGAGAGAGCGGCGCCTATGAGGAGGGCGCGTTCGCGCATGCCGCTGATGCCCGAGCCCTCCGGGGCGCCGCCGAGGCCCTTGCCGTTGTCGCGTACGAGGAGTTCGACGCCGTCGGTGACCGGCCGCAGCCGGACTTCCGCGCGGTCGGCGGCGGCGTGCCGCGCGGTGTTGGTCAGACCCTCCTGGGCGACGCGGTAGACCACGAGTTCGGACTCCTCGGTCAGCCGCGGCAGATCGCCGGGGACGTGGTGACGCACCGTCAGTCCGTGCGTGGTGAACTCGGCCGCCAGGGAGCGCAGGGCGCTCGGCAGCCCGAGCTCGTCCAGGACGCCGGGGCGCAGCCGGCGGGCGATGCGGCGGATCTCGTCGAGGCCGGCGCGGGTGGCTTCCTGGGCCTGGCTCACCTCCTCGCGCAGTTCGCCGGGCACCCGGTCGGCGACGCGCTTGAGCTGGAGGAGGACAGCGGTCAGGGTCTGGCCGACCTCGTCGTGGAGTTCGCGGGCGATGCGGTGGCGTTCGCGTTCCTGGGCGGAGAGCGCGCGGGCGGCGCCGGTGGCGCGTTCGGCCTCCAGACGGCCGAGCATCGTGTTGTACGTCGTGATCAGCGCGGCCGTCTCCGCGGGGCCGGCGACGGGGGCACGGGCCCCGGGACGCAGCAGGTCGGCCGTCGCCATGGCCCGCCCCAGCCGTTGGAGCGGGGCGAGGCCGATGCGCAGCACGAGTGCGTTGGCGGCGAGCAGTGCGGCGAGGCCCGCCACGACGGCCAATGCCTCGCCCGGCAATACGGGGGTGGACACGGTGACCGGGCCCAACAGCAGGGCGGCGGCCGCGAACAGGCCGACGGCGTTGAGCGAGAAGATCCGCCAGAACAGCGACACGGTTCTGTTCCCGCTCCTTCCCGTCCTCGCGTGCGGCCCGTGGGTACCCGCGTACGGCACCGTCGCGGCCAGCCTCGCCGCGCGCCTTCGGCCTCGTATATCCGTGACGACACCCATGTCGTCACCGTACGGGTCGATGACAGCATGCGAACTTGGCAACCGCGAACACCGCATCACGACGAGCAAGGGGAAGAAACGTGTCTGCTCCGCGCCTGAGGGCGACGCCGCTACCGGGAATCGGGGTCCAGTACGACCTCGTCACCCGGGAAGACCGTCATCTGTCCGTGGTGGCACACCGCGACGGCGCCCGCACGGTGAGCGTGTACGAGGCCGACGATCCGGACTCCTGCGCCCAGTCGCTGCGGCTGACCGGTTCCGAGGCGGGCGCCCTGATCGACGCGCTGAAGCCGTCCCACCACAGCGCGAGCCTGCTCTACACCACGGACCTGGGGCTGGTCGCCGAGCGCGTCGAGGTCGCCGCCGGTTCGCGGTGGAACGGGCGGGTGCTGGGCGAGACCCGGATGCGGACCGAGACGGGCGCGTCCGTCGTGGCGGTGCTGCGGCGGGCCGAGGCGATTCCCTCGCCGGCGCCGGACTTCCGGCTCGTCGGCGGGGACACCCTCATCGTGATCGGCACCCGTGAGGGCGTCGACGCCGCCGCTGCGATACTCGGGCGGGAGTGATCCGGTGCACTCCGCGGTCCTGCTGATCGAGTTCGGTTCCATCATCCTCGCCCTCGGCCTGCTCGGCCGGTTCGCCGCCCACTTCCGGCTCTCCCCCATCCCGCTGTACCTGCTCGCCGGACTGGCCTTCGGTGAGGGCGGGCTGCTGCCGCTCGGGGCGAGCGAGGAGTTCGTCGCCACCGGCGCCGAGATCGGCGTCATCCTGCTGCTGTTGATGCTCGGCCTGGAGTACTCGGCCGGCGACCTGATCACCAACCTCAAGTCCCACTACCCGTCCGGTCTCGTCGACTGTGCGCTCAACGCCCTGCCGGGTGCGGCGGCGGCGCTGCTGCTGGGCTGGGGGCCGGTGGCCGCGGTCGTGCTGGCCGGCGTCACCTGGATCTCGTCGTCCGGCGTGATCGCGAAGGTGCTCGGCGACCTGGGCCGGGTGGGCAACCGGGAGACGCCGGTGATCCTCAGCGTCCTCGTCCTGGAGGACCTGGCGATGGCGGTGTACCTGCCCATCGTCACCGCGCTGGTGGCCGGCGCCGGGCTGCTGGCCGGGAGCGTGACCCTGGCGATCGCGCTGGGTGCGGCGGGTCTCGTGCTGTTCGTGGCGGTGCGTTACGGCCGGCTGATCTCCCGGTTCGTCTCCAGCGACGATCCGGAGAAGCTGCTGCTGGTCGTGCTGGGACTGACGATCCTGGTGGCGGGGGTCGCCCAGCAGCTCCAGGTGTCCGCCGCGGTGGGCGCGTTCCTGGTCGGCATCGCGCTGTCCGGCGAGGTCGCCGAGGGCGCGCACACGCTGCTCAGCCCCTTGCGGGACCTGTTCGCCGCCGTCTTCTTCGTCTTCTTCGGGCTGCACACCGACCCGGCCAGCATCCCGCCCGTACTGCTGCCCGCCCTCGCGCTGGCGGTCCTCACGGCCGCGACGAAGATCGCCACCGGGTACTGGGCGGCCCGGCGCGCAGGGATCTCCGTCAAGGGACGCTGGCGCACGGGCGGCGCGCTGGTGGCCCGCGGCGAGTTCTCGATCGTCATCGCGGGGCTCGCCGTGAGCGCCGGCATCGAACCGTCCCTCGGCCCCCTGGCAACGGCGTACGTCCTCATCCTGGTCGTCCTCGGCCCCCTCACCGCCCGCTACACGGAGCCGCTGGCGTCCTGGTGGACCCGCCGCGCCGAGGACCGCCGGGAAACCCGGGAAGCCTCGTCGCAAGCAGCGGCCGAGACGGAGGCGGGGGCGTCGGTGGGCAGCGGCGACTGAGCGACGGGCCGCGCCGCCGCCCTGGTGGGGC
Organism: Streptomyces sp. Q2; assembly: GCF_056820935.1. Classification (NCBI taxonomy): domain Bacteria; kingdom Bacillati; phylum Actinomycetota; class Actinomycetes; order Kitasatosporales; family Streptomycetaceae; genus Streptomyces; species Streptomyces sp. Q2. The sequence goes on from NZ_JBXEJE010000043.1 coordinate 40,062, forward strand.
ACGGACGGCAGCGGGGCGAGGCGGTCTCAGTCGGCGGCAGCCGATCCCCCGGCACCGGGACGCCCCGCCACTCCGCCCGGCACCCACCCCTGGCGGCGCAGCACGCCCGAGACGTCCGGTGCCTCGTAGTGGTCGCCCTTGAGGACCTTGCCGTCGGCGCGGCGGGCGACGCGGCCGTCCGGGCCCCGCTTGGTCATGTTGGAGCGGTGGATCTCGGCGATCACCGCGTCAAGGTCGATGCCGTGGACCAGGGCCGTGCCGTAGGCGACATAGACGACGTCGGCGAGCTCGTGCGCGAGCCGGTCCAGCGGGCCGGTGACGGAGACGTCGGCGACCTCCGCGGCTTCCTCGGCGAGCAGCTCACCGCGATGGGCGGCCAGTTCGGGCGAGACCTCGGTGGGCGTACTGCGGGCGGCGAGCCCGACGGCGAGGTGGAATGCACGGACCAGGTCGACGGGCGAGGAGCTCATAACGGCGACTCTAGCGACCGCCACGGACAACGCCGACGGCGAATACGGCAACGTCGGCGCCCCTCCAGGCCCCGCTCCGGCACCCCGCCAAGACCCGAGCCGGAATCCTCACGCCCCGCCCCCGGTGACGCCGCCCCTGGTCAGCACCGCGCCCCGGCTGGCAGGATCGCCCGCATGTCCAGAGTGCTCCCCCGTATCGGCAGGCGCAGGGCCCTGCAGGGCGCGACCGCCGGATTCGTCGCGCTCGGGCTGCTGCTGTGGTGGCTGCTGCCTCTGGGCGAGGCACCTCCGAGCGGGACGATCACGTTCAGCACGGGGACGAAGGCCGGCGTCTACCAGGAGTACGGGTGGCGGCTGCGCAAGGAGCTGGACAAGGACATGCCGAATCTCAAGGTGCGGCTGCTGACCAGTGACGGCTCGCAGGAGAACGTCGCGCGCGTGGCGACCGGCCAGGCCGACTTCACCATCGCGGCGGCCGACGCCGTGGAGACGTACACCGGCGCCGGCGCCGACGGGCTGCGCGGTGTCGCCCGCCTGTACGACGACTACGTACAGCTCGTCGTACCGAGCGACTCGAACGTCCGGTCGGTCGCGGACCTGAAGGGCAAGCGGGTCGCCATAGGGCTGCCCCACTCCGGCGTGCGGCTGATCGCCAACCGGGTGCTCAAGGCGGCGGGCATCGACGCGAAAAAGGACATCACACCGCTGTCCGACGGGATCGACACCGGTCCGGCCCGGCTCAAGCGGGGCGAAATCGACGCGTTCTTCTGGTCGAGCGGGCTGCCGACGGCGGGTCTGAAGAAGCTGTCCACCACCTACGCCTTCCGGTTCGTGCCGATCGGCACCGACCTCGTCGCCAAGCTGCACCAACAAGGCGGTGCGTCCCGCTACTACCGCGCCACGAACATGCCGGAGTCGGCCTATCCCCCGATCCAGAAGGGGGCCACGGTGGCGACGATCGCGGTGTCCAACCTGCTGATGACACGCAAGGACGTGGACCCGAGGCTCACCGAGTGGCTGACCCGGACCGTGCTCAGGAGCAGGGACGGCATCGGAGAGCGCGTCCACTCCGCCCAACTGGTCGACGTACGCACGGCGATCTACACGGACCCGTTGACCCTGCACGACGGTGCGCGGCGCTACTACCGCTCGGTCAAACCGTGAACGCCGTGAACGCGTTGAACGCGTTGAACGCGTTGAACGCCACAGACGCCGTAGACCCCATAGACGAGGCCACGCGCGCGTCGTAGGAGATGCCGCGCACGCGCCCTACGAACGTCTCGTGGGTTGTCGCAGGAAGCCGCACCGCGCGATCCGGGCACGCACCCCTCGAGGAAGCGGTGCGCCTCAGCCATCCGCCGTAGCCCGCCGTACCGAACCTCACGCAGTGGGACCCGACCGGGGCACTCGTACCGTCACCGTCAGCCCGTGCGGCTCGTGGTGGTCGTACATGATCGAGCCACCGCCCGCGGCGAGCAGGGCGCGGGAGATGGACAGGCCGAGGCCGGAGCCCTTGATGTTCTGGTGGCGGCCGCTGCGCCAGAAGCGGTCGCCGACGCGGGTGAGTTCCTCGTCGGTCAGGCCGGGGCCGTTGTCGGTGACCACGACGGTGGAGGTGTTGCCGTCGGAGGCCACCGTGACCTCGACGGTCTCGTCCTTCGGCGTGAACTTCACCGCGTTGTCGATCACCGCGTCCAGGGCGCTGGAGAGGGTCACCGGGTCGACCCACGCGGTGGTGGGCGGGCAGGTGCCCACCAGTCGTACGCCCTTGGCCTGGGCGGTCGGTGTCCAGGCCGCGACGCGCTCGGTGGTGAGAGCACCGATGTCGGTGATCCTGAGGTCCGCCTCGGTGTGTTCGGCCAGGGCCAGGTCGAGCAGGTCGTCCAGGACCTGTGCCAGACGCTTGCCCTCGGCCTGGACGGAGGCGATCTCCTCATTGCCCTCCGGGAGTTCGAAGGCCAGCAGTTCGATGCGCAGCAGAAGCGCCGCGAGGGGGTTGCGCAGCTGGTGCGAGGCGTCGGCGACGAAGGCACGCTGCTGCTCGAGGACATCCTCGACGTTGTCCGCCATCTCGTTGAACGACCGGGCCAGGCGCCTGAGTTCCGGCGGTCCGCCGGCGACCGCGACCCGCGACTTCATGACCCCGCTCGTGATCGCGTGGGTGGTGGCGTCCAGGACGCGCACAGGCCTGAGGACCCAGCCCGTCAGCCGTAGCGCGGCACCCACGGCCAGGAGCATCGCGGCGATCTCACCCGCCCCGATGACCAGCCAGCCGTGCAGGATCCGCGAACGCATCTGGCCGGTGGGCGAGTCCGTGACGACGACCGCGACGACATCGCCGTCCCGGATGACCGGCGAGGCCACGACCAGGCGGTGCCGCTGCCAGGGCCACACCTGCTTCGGATCGTGGCTGCGCCGGCTGAGCAGCGCCTCACCGAACGCCTCGCGGACCTCACCCTCCTTGGGGAGGACGAAGGTGGAGGGCGCCTTGGCCATGGGAGTGGCATTGCGGTAGAAGACGCCCGCCCGGATGCCGTAGACGTCGCGGTAGCTGGCGAGTTCGATCCCCAGTGTGTCCTTGCGCTCGTTCGTCTCGCCGGGCGGGTCGGTCACGTACTGGGCGAGTGCCGCGAAGCGTGCCGTGTCGTCGATCCTGTCGACGATCACGTCCTGCTGCTGGGCCGCGGCCACGCTGATGGCCAGCGGGACACCGAGAGCAAGCAGTACGGCCGCCATCAGGACGATGAGCAGCGGGAGCAGACGTGTGCGCACCCGGCCCCGCTACGCGCCCGGGGCGACGAGCCGGTAGCCCACGCCGCGTACGGTCTCGATGAGTGCCGGCATCCGCAGCTTGGCGCGCAGGGACGCCACGTGCACCTCCAGGGTGCGCCCGGTCCCCTCCCAGCTGGTGCGCCACACCTCGCTGATGATCTGCTCCCGGCGGAAGACCACACCGGGGCGCTGGGCCAGCAGGGCGAGGAGGTCGAACTCCTTGCGGGTCAGCTGGACGACCGAACCGTCCACGCTGACCTGGCGGGTGGGCAGTTCGATGTGCACCGGGCCGAGGCGCAGCCCGGTCTCGCTCGCCCCCGAGGTCTCGTCGTGGGCGGTGCGCCGGGCGACGGCATGGATGCGGGCCAGCAGCTCTCCGGTGTCGTACGGCTTCACCACGTAGTCGTCGGCGCCGAGGTTGAGGCCGTGGATGCGGGAGCGGACGTCGGAACGCGCGGTCACCATGATCACCGGGGTGCTGGTGCGCTTGCGGATCTTGCCGCAGACCTCGTAGCCGTCCTGGTCGGGCAGGCCCAGGTCGAGAAGGACGACTCCGAAGCCGTCGACTTCCGGGACCAGGGCCTGCAGGGCCTCCTCGCCACTGCGGGCGTGGGTGACGTCGAAACCGTGCCTCGCCAGGACCGCGGCCAGGGCGGCCGCCACATGGTTGTCGTCCTCGACGAGGAGCAGTCTCATCCGGGCCCCCTTCGGTTCATCGGACGTACGATCAGGATGTGTACAAAAACGTGGGCACGCGCGCGCGTGCACATGGCAGTCACGCTGATGGATGAGGACGACGTCAAGAGGGTTCCGGTTGCGCGCAGCTTCCGTTACCCGGCCGATACGCGCCCAGCTCGCAAGTGCTACGACACGTGTCCGATTGCTATCGGATCGTGATGCTCAGATTCCCCTCAGATGTAATGACGCTGGTCGCGAGTGGTTACTACTGTCCTCCGAAACCGAGGAGGACGGAGCCCTAAAGCGATGACCGAAGTATCGGTGGCCAAGGAAGATGCGGCCGCGACCGGAGAACTGGTCGTCCTGAAGAGCGTCAACAAGCACTTCGGCGCGTTGCACGTGCTCCAGGACATCGACCTGACGATCGCCCGCGGCGAGGTCGTCGTGGTCATCGGACCCTCCGGGTCCGGGAAGTCCACCCTGTGCCGCGCCATCAACCGCCTGGAGACGATCGACTCCGGCACGATCGCCATCGACGGCAAGCCGCTGCCCCAGGAGGGCAAGGCGCTCGCCCGGCTGCGCGCAGACGTGGGAATGGTCTTCCAGTCCTTCAACCTGTTCGCGCACAAGACCGTGCTCGAGAACGTGATGCTGGGCCAGGTCAAGGTCCGCAGGACCGACAAGAAGGCGGCCGAGGAGAAGGCCCGCTCGCTGCTCGACCGAGTGGGTGTCGCCAACCAGGCGGACAAGTACCCCGCACAGCTGTCCGGTGGCCAGCAGCAGCGTGTCGCCATCGCGCGCGCCCTGGCCATGGGCCCCAAGGTCATGCTGTTCGACGAGCCCACCTCCGCGCTCGACCCGGAGATGATCAACGAGGTGCTGGAGGTCATGCAGCAGCTCGCCCGCGACGGCATGACCATGATCGTCGTCACCCACGAGATGGGCTTCGCCCGTTCGGCCGCCAACCGGGTGGTGTTCATGGCGGACGGTCGGATCGTCGAAGAAGCTGTGCCGGACCAGTTCTTCAGCAACCCGCGCAGCGACCGCGCCAAGGACTTCCTGTCGAAGATCCTGCACCACTGACGAATCCGCACCCGGCCGCGACCGCGCCACCGACGGCCCGCGCCACCCGCAACGACGGCATTCTCCTCACCACACAAAAAGGATGTTCACCATGAAGCTCAGCAAGGTCTCCGCCGCGGCGGCCACCGCGCTCGTCCTCGCCCTGACCGCCACCGCCTGCGGCAGCGACGACGGCGACAGTGACAGCGGCTCGGGCTCCAGCGGAGGCTCCAAGATCAAGGTCGGCATCAAGTACGACCAGCCCGGTCTGGGCCTGAAGGAGGCGGGCGGCTCCTTCTCCGGCTTCGACGTGGACGTGGCGACGTACGTCGCCAAGGAGCTCGGCTACAAGCCCGACCAGATCGAGTTCGTCGAGACCAAGAGCGCCGACCGCGAGAACGCGCTCGCCCGCGGCGACGTCAAGTTCATCGCGGCCACCTACTCGATCAACGACGAGCGCGCCAAGAAGGTCGACTTCGCCGGCCCGTACCTGCTGGCCCATCAGGACCTGCTGGTCAAGGCCGACTCGGACATCACCAAGGCCACCGACCTCAACGGCAAGAACCTGTGCTCGGTGACCGGCTCCACCTCGGCGCAGAACGTCCACGACACGATCGCCCCGAAGGCGAACCTGAAGGAGTACAGCGGCTACTCGGAGTGCATCTCCGGTCTGCAGAGCGGCTCCGTGGACGCGGTGACCACGGACGACTCGATCCTCGCGGGCTTCGCCGCGCAGGAGCAGTACAAGGGCCAGTTCAAGCTCGCCGGCCTCAAGCTCAGCAACGAGAACTACGGCATCGGCGTGAAGAAGGGCGACACCGCGACCGTGGACAAGATCAACGCCGCTCTCGAGAAGATGGTCAGCGACGGCGCGTGGGACAAGGCGGTTGCGGACAACTTCGGTCCGGCCAACTACAAGAACGAGCCGGCGCCGAAGATCGGCAACATCGTCAAGTAGCACGGTTCCCCGGCGTGCCGTCGCCGATTGCGATCAAGGCGGCGGCACGCGGTGCTGTCCACGTAAGCCACCCACCCGGAAGCGCGGGAGATCGTGTTCGACTTTCTTTCAGACTATGACGACCCGAGCATTTGGGGCGCGTTCTGGATGACGGTGAAGCTCACCGCCCTCTCCGGCGTCGGCTCCCTGGTCTGGGGCACTCTCCTGGCCGCGATGCGGGTCAGCCCGGTCCCGCTCATGCGCGGGTTCGGCACCGCCTACGTCAACATCGTCCGGAACATCCCCCTGACGGTCATCATCCTCTTCACCTCGCTCGGTCTCGCCGACATCTTCGGCGTGACCATGGGTGCCTCCGATTTCAAGATCCAGGGCTTCCGGCTGGCCGTGCTCGGTTTCGTCGCCTACACCGCGGCGTTCGTCTGCGAGGCGATCCGCTCCGGCATCAACACCGTGCCACTCGGTCAGGCCGAGGCAGCACGTGCCATCGGCCTGAGCTTCAGTCAGACCCTGTCGCTGATCGTCCTGCCGCAGGCCTTCCGCTCGGTCATCGGCCCGCTGGCCAACGTGCTGATCGCGTTGACCAAGAACACCACCGTGGCCGCCGCGATCGGCGTGGCCGAAGCCGCCTACCTGATGAAGGAAATGATCGAGAACGAGGCCCAGACGTTGCTCATCGGTGCCGTCTTCGCCTTCGGGTTCCTGGTCCTGACCCTCCCGACCGGCCTTATCCTGGGCTGGCTGAGCAAGCGCCTGGCGGTGAAGCGATGACCTCCGTCCTCTACGACACTCCGGGGCCCAGCGCCAAACGGCGCAACGTCCTCTTCTCGGTCGTCTTCTTCGTCCTGCTGGCCCTGCTGCTGTGGTGGATCTGGCAGACCATGGACGACAAGAACCAACTCCGGTGGGCCCTGTGGAAGCCGTTCACCGAGTCGGATGCCTGGACGACGTATCTGCTGCCGGGACTGGCCGACACGCTGAAGGCGGCAGGTCTGTCCATGGTGATCGCCCTTCCGCTGGGCGCGATTTTCGGCATCGCCCGCCTCTCCGACCATCGTTGGGTGAGGGTTCCGGCCGGTGCGGTGGTCGAGTTCTTCCGGGCCATCCCGGTGCTGCTGCTGATGCTGTTCGCCAACGAGTTCTACGCCCGCTCCACAGGTGTCAGCACCGAGGACCGGCCTCTGTACGCGGTCGTCACCGGCCTCGTCCTCTACAACGCGGCCGTCCTCGCCGAGATCGTGCGGGCCGGCATCCTCTCCCTGCCCAAGGGCCAGTCGGAGGCCGCCATGGCGGTCGGGCTGCGCAAGGGGCAGACGATGTCCAGCATCCTGCTGCCGCAGGCCGTCACCGCGATGCTGCCGGCCATCGTCAGCCAGCTCGTGGTCATCGTGAAGGACACCGCTCTGGGCGGCGTGATGATCGGCTTCACCGAGCTGCTCAACACGCGCACCGCGCTCGCGGCCTACTACGCCACCGTCGTCCCCAGCTTCATCGTGGTGGCGCTGATCTACATCGTGCTCAACTTCATCCTCACCACCTTCGCGGGCTGGCTGGAGCGCAGACTGCGGCGCAGCAAGAAGAGCACGGGCGCCGTCCTGGGCAGGGACGACGTGGAGGAGCTCAACGCCGCCGAGGTGGGTGGCTCCTTCGGAACCGGTGCCGGCGGCAGCATCTGATGATCAGTCAAGTGACATGAGTCTGCACGGAGGCAGTGGCATGATCGCCACTGCCTCCGTCACTTGACGCAAGCACCGGCAATGGGTTGCATACGTTCTGTGATCGTGCACCCTGCTCAAACTTCCTGTTCACCCACGTCTCTCGGGACACCGCTGCGGGCAGGGGGCGCCGCGTCGTGGACCCGGTGATCATCGTCGGCGCGGGGCCCGTCGGGCTCACGCTGGCCCTGGCTCTGGCCCGTCAGGAAGTACCGTCCGTCGTCCTCGACGAAGGGCCGGGCAAGGACGAACCGCGCCTCGCGCGCACCGTCGTACTGCGCGAGGACACCGCCGCCCTCATGGAGCGGCTGACCGGCGTGCCGCTCGCCGAGGCAGGCGCCCACTGGGCCGGATGGCGGTCGATGCGGCGCAAGCAGGTGATGCGCGAGGTCACGTTCGGGGGCGACATCCAGGCCGAGGACGATGCCGGTCCCGCTCCCTTGCACATCGCCCAGCACGTGCTGACCGGCGCCCTGCGCGCCGCCCTCGCCGGCGAGCGTCTCGTCAAGATCGCCGTGGACAGCCGCCTCGACGCCATCGAGCAGGAACCCTCGGGCGTCACGGCACACACCCGTGGCCCCAAGGGCACCTGGTGGCGCGGCAGTTACCTGGTCGGCTGCGACGGCACCCGCTCCACGGTGCGCAAACTCCAGGACATCCGCTTCCCGGGCCGTACGGCGGTCGAACGACACGCCGTGGCGGCACTGCGCACGGAACTTCCCTGGCCCGACCAGGCCCTGCTCCACCGGATGCCGCCGTGGCGCACGACCGGCCCCTCGGCCGCCGAGGTCACCGGGCGCCCCCTGCCGGACGGAGTATGGCGTCTCGACTGGCTGCTGCCGCCGGGCAAGGACCTGGTCACGCCCGAACTGCTGGTGGCCCGTGTCCGGGAGACCCTGGCGGGCTGGACCGGCGGCCCGACACCGCCGTACGAGCTCCTGGACACCGGCGTCCACACCGTCCATCACCGCCTGGCCCGTCGCTGGCGTGCCGGTCGGGTCTTCCTCGCCGGGGACGCCGCGCACCTCCTCGGCGCGCTCGGCACGCAGGGCCTCGACGAAGGGCTTGAGGACGCCGACAACCTCGCCTGGAAGCTGGCGCTGGCCTGGCACCACGGGCCGCACGAGGCGCTGCTCGACAGCTACCAGGCGGAGCGGCGCGCGGTCGTCGCCGCCCGGCTGCGCGCCGCCGACCAGGCCCTGCCGCTGCTGCGCGGCGCCGGCAACCTGCGCGCCTACGTCCCCGGCTCGGCCCGCGGCCACGACGCGCTGCTCACGGACGGCCACTTGGGGCGCGGCGCACTCGGTGCGCCGGGGGCGTACGCCGATTCACCGCTCGCGCCCCGGCGCCTCGAAGGAGAGGCCCTCGTCGCCACGGAGCCCGGTGCTCCGGTCACCGACGTGCGGGTGACGGCGGAGGACGGCTCCTTCGTACGACTGCGGGACCGCCTCGGCCGCGGCGCGCTGCTCGTCGTACTGATCGCGCCGGGCACCGGCGTGTGGGAGCGCAAGCACTGGGTGACCGCCGGGATCATGCCCCGGCTGGCGGCGGCGGTGAGCGCGCTGCCGCACACCGCCGAGCTGCTCGTCGCCGAGGAGTACCCGGGCGCGGCCCCGCACACCGTCCTTCTCGTACGGCCCGACGGTCACCTCGTCACGGCGCTGGCCGGGGTCCGGCCGGCCGACCTGTACGCGGCGGCCGAGGCGGCACTGGGCGGGCCTGCACGGCCGGCAGCCGAAGCCAAGGCGGGCGCCGCCTCACGGTGATCTACTGGTGCTCACTGTCACTGTGCGTCCACATCGTGACAGCGAGTTGACCGGTCTGCACCGTCGTGGTGTACTCCGGATCGTGACTGACACCTGCGTGCACCTGTGGCGGAAGGTCCATGTGGACCTGGTCCGCTACGCGGGCTGCATGTGTCGCCCGTCCTGCTGAATTCGCATTCCTCTTCACCTTGGCGCGCGCCGCTTCTGCGTTGACGCGCGCCCCACGCGAACGCTCTTCAGGACGGTGCCCGTGTCTGTCTCCCCTGCTGTCTCCTCCGGTTCCGCTGTCGACTCTCGATCCGCCGTCGCCTCTGGTTCCGCCGTCTCCGTGCCCACGCCCACTCAGGCGGATCTCCTCGAATTCGTACGGCGTACGGCTGCCGACGCCGAGCTGATCGACTCACTCCCCCTCCATCCGGAGGGCCGCACCTGGGTGCGGCTGGAAGGGCCGGGCGGCAGTGAGGCCTGGCTGATCGGCTGGCCGCCCGGCAGCGGCACCGGCTGGCACGACCACGCCGAGTCGGTCGGCGCCTTCCTGACCGCGTCCGGTGAGCTCAAGGAGCACTCGCTCGCCGCCCGGCTGCCCTCCGACGGCTGGAAGACGCTGGAACTCAGCGAAGGTGTGGACCGAGAGCGCCGACTGACCGCCGGGCAGGGCCGCGCCTTCGGCCGGCACCACGTCCACGAGGTCCTCAACGAGTCCACCGAACACCACGCGATCTCCGTCCACGCCTACTACCCGCCCCTGCCGCAGATCCGCCGCTACAGCCGCAGCGGACCGATCCTGCGCCTGGAGCACGTGGAGCGTCCGGAGGACTGGCAGTGAGGTCGGCCGTCACATCGGAGGCGGGCCGCCCGGTCTGACCCACTCACCCGAACGCGGTGGCGCCCCTGCGCGTCCACGCGGGCGGGGCGTGAGCCACCCCACCCCGGAGAACCGTTCAGAACCCCTCGTCTCCGAGGAACTCGGTGTCCTCGCCCTCCTCCTCCAGCGCCTCCCGGACCACCCTCAGGGCCAGGCCCTGGGAGTAACCCTTGCGGGCGAGCATGCCGGCGAGGCGTCGCAGCCGTTTGTCGCGGTCGAGGCCGCGGGTGGAGCGCAGTTTGCGGGCGACGAGCTCGCGCGCGGTCGCCTCCTCCTGCTCGGAGTCGAGTTGTGCGACGGCTTCGTCGATCAGCGTGGAATCGACGCCCTTGGTCCGCAGTTCCTGGGCGAGCGCCCGCCGGGCGAGCCCTCGTCCGTGGTGCCGGGACTCCACCCAGGCCTCCGCGAACGCGCTGTCGTTGATCAGCCCGACCTCCTCGAACCTCGACAGCACCTCCTCGGCGGCGTCATCCGGAATCTCCCGCTTGCGCAGGGCGTCCGCGAGCTGTTTCCGCGTGCGCGGGGTCCCGGTGAGCAGACGCAGACAGATCGCCCGTGCCTGCTCGACCGGATCCCTCGGGGGCTCTTCCTTCGCGTCCTTCGACGAGAAGGAGGCGCCCCCGCCCTCTCCGGGCGACTCCGCGCGGCCGCGCCGGCGACGCCCACGTGAGCCACTCGGACCCCGTGACCCGCCGCTCCGGCGCGAACCGCCCGCGGGCGAATCCGCGCCGAACGCCGAAGAGCCGCCATCCGCCCCGTCCCCGAGAACCCCGTCAGGCCACTGTCCCCCGCCCGGCTCGTCGTCGTACGACCCCCTCGTGCCGTACGACGCCGTGCGGGCGTAGTCCCCCTGCGTGTCATGGACCGCGTCGTCGCCGCTCATACCGGCGAAGCCCCCGTCGCCTCCGCCACCCCGCTCACGCGGAGCGTCCGCGTGGGCGGCGTACTCGGTCCAGTCGGTTCGCCGTGTCACGGATCAGCTCTTGGCCGCCGCGGCCTTGGTCTTGGCTGCCTTGGCCACCACCGGAGCGGGCACCGCCTTCCCGGCGTCGTCCGTGGCGGTGGAGACCACCGCGTCCGCGCCCGGCTCGGCGGCCGGATCCACGGGCCGGACCCCGACGCCCAGCTTGTCCTTGATCTTCTTCTCGATCTCGTTGGCCAGGTCGGGGTTGTCCTTCAGGAAGTTGCGCGCGTTCTCCTTGCCCTGGCCGAGCTGGTCGCCCTCGTACGTGTACCAGGCGCCCGCCTTGCGGACGAAGCCGTTCTCCACGCCCATGTCGATCAGGCCGCCCTCGCGGCTGATGCCCTGCCCGTAGAGGATGTCGAACTCGGCCTGCTTGAAGGGCGGAGCGCACTTGTTCTTGACGACCTTGACGCGGGTGCGGTTGCCGACCGCGTCGGTGCCGTCCTTCAGCGTCTCGATACGTCGGATGTCGAGCCGCACCGAGGCGTAGAACTTCAGCGCCCGGCCACCGGTCGTGGTCTCCGGCGAGCCGAACATCACGCCGATCTTCTCGCGGAGCTGGTTGATGAAGATCGCGGTGGTCTTGGACTGGTTGAGCGCGCTGGTGATCTTCCGCAGGGCCTGGCTCATCAGACGGGCCTGGAGACCGACGTGACTGTCACCCATCTCGCCCTCGATCTCCGCGCGCGGGACGAGTGCGGCGACGGAGTCGATCACGATCAGGTCGAGGGCGCCGGAGCGGACCAGCATGTCCACGATCTCCAGGGCCTGCTCGCCGTTGTCGGGCTGGGACAGGATCAGGTTGTCGATGTCCACGCCGAGCTTCTTCGCGTACTCGGGGTCGAGGGCGTGCTCCGCGTCCACGAACGCGACCTGGCCGCCGGCCTTCTGAGCGTTGGCCACGGCGTGCAGGGTCAGGGTCGTCTTACCGGAGGACTCCGGCCCGTACACCTCCACGACACGGCCGCGCGGCAGGCCACCGACGCCGAGGGCGACGTCGAGTGCGGTCGACCCTGTGGGGATGACCTCGATGGGCTCGTTCGGCCGCTCGCCCAGGCGCATGACTGCGCCCTTGCCGAATTGCCGTTCAATCTGTGCGAGTGCGGCGTCGAGCGCCTTCTCGCGGTCGGTTCCTGCCATGGGTTCCACCCGGTTTGCTTGAGTCGATCGCTTCACGTCAAAGACGCTAACGCCTGCCACTGACAATGCGCCTCGACGCCCGTCCGGCCTGTGGATAACTCGGGCACTTCTCCACCAAAACCGGGCCGAAAGCCCCGTCGAGAGTCTCGCCGGAGCCCCCATAAGAATGGATGTTCGATTTTTGTGTCAAGCGCACCACGCGGCACCTCCGAGGCTACGTCTGGGTGATTGCCGCCGGGCTACCGACCGCCGGTGGGCGGTGGTTTCGGGTGTCTTCGTGACCCAGTCGAGCGGACCACACTGGCGCGGGACCGCACTGGCGCCGGTCCGCACGGGCGCCGCTCCCCTGTCACTGGGCGAAGAAGCGGTCCGTGAGCGGTGAGGATCTGAGCTCCTGGCCCGGCCTCGACCTGTACGCCGCCCTTGGCCCCGCGATCAGGAGGAGCCGTCGCGGGAGTCCTCCGGCCCCGGTCGCCGTGTCCACAGCGCACGCAGGCGCGTGAACGGGCTGACCCCCGCCCCGCGTCTGCGGTGCCCGTGGACCCGGGGGTCGTCCGTGACGGCGTACCGCTTCACGTATGCCCCGAGGAAGGCCTGCAGTGTGGCGATCGCCGGGATGGCGATCAGCGCGCCGACTGCGCCAAGGAGGGCGGTGCCGGCGATGACGGACCCGAAGGCGACCGCGGGGTGGATGTCGACGGTCTTCGAAGTCAGCTTCGGCTGCAGCACGTAGTTCTCGAACTGCTGGTAGACCACGACGAAGATCAGCACCCACAGCGCGTACCAGGGGTCGACGGTGAAGGCGATCAGCATGGGCAGGGCGCCCGCGAGATACGTACCGATCGTGGGGATGAACTGCGAGACCAGCCCCACCCACACGGCGAGGACGGGCGCGTACGGCACGCTCAGCGCCTCGAGCAGGATGTAGTGCGCGACGCCGGAAATGAGGGCCATCAGGCCGCGTGAGTAGATGTAACCGCCGGTCTTGTTCACGGCGATCTCCCACGCGCGCAGAACCTCGGCCTGCTTGGCGGGCGGCAGGACGGAGCAGAGCGCGCGGCGCAGCCGCGGGCCGTCGGCGGCGAAGTAGAACGAGAACAGCGTGATCGTCAGCAGCTGGAACAGTCCGCCGAGGACCTGGGCGGACACGTCCAGCACGCCGGTGGCGCTGTTCTGCACGTAGTTGCGCAGCCAGTCGGACCGGAGCAGGCCCTCCTGGACGTCCACGCGCTTCAGCTCGGTGTTGAAGTGCGTGTTGATCCAGTTGATGACGGAGTCGAGGTACTGGGGGAAGTCCTCGACGATCTTGATGATCTGGCCCGCCAGCATGGAGCCGAGCAGCGTGACGAAACCGGCCGCCGTGATCATCACGCCGAGGAAAACGACGGCAGTGGCCAGTCCGCGGCGCAGCCCGCGCGAGGCCATCCAGCTCACCGCCGGCTCGATGGCCAGAGCCAGGAAGAACGCGATGAGGATGTTGATCAGCAGGTTGGTGAGCTGGTGGAAGGCCCAACTGCCCAGCTGGAACACGGCGATGAGGGTGAGCGCGAGCACCATGGCGCGGGGAAGCCAGCGTGGCATGCGGGCGTTCGGCCCGGTGGCGCCGGGGGCCGGGGGCCGGTTGGGCGGCGTCGTGCCGAACGGGGATGCCTGCTCGGTGACCTGGTCGGACTCGTCAGTTGGTGCCACGGTGCAAGTCTCGCCCACTCGACTGACAATCGTTTGCCGTCGTGCGATCTTCGTGACCGATCAGTGCTTCTCCCACGGAACGTTCATGACCGTGCAGACCACACGCCACACGTCCTTGGCGTCCCAGCCGGCGTCCAGCGCCTCGTGCACCGTGCGCCCGCCGAGCTCCGTCATCACGTGATCACGCGCGAAGGTGTCGGCGTAGCCCGGCCCGAAGTGGTCCGTCATCCGCTCCCAGAAAACCGTCAACCGCATGACTTCAGTATCCCGCCCCTGAGAGTGGGCCTGAGCCGGGACCGCTTGCCGAGACCGCTTTCCGCCCTACGGTCTGACGCATGGCCGAAACAGGAGCTTCCCCACTCCCCCCGACGCCCTCGGCGCACTCCGCACTCACGCGCGCCGAGCACTTCGTCTGGCTCACCGCACGTGTGCTGGAGCAGCGCCTCTTCGCGTACCACTTCTCGAAAGGAAGCGCCGACCCGGTGGAGACGGCGCTGGACGCCTACCGCAACGAGGACGGCGGATACGGCCACGCGCTGGAACCCGATCTGCGGGGCCCGGTCAGCCAGCCGCTGCACACCGGGCACGCCCTGCGGGTCCTGGACGCCATCGGGCGCTGCGGCGGGCAGCGCGTGGAGCGCGTGTGCCGTTACCTGACCTCAGTGACCACGCCGGACGGCGCACTGCCGGCGATCCATCCCAGCCAGCGCGGCTACCCGGCGGCCCCTTTCCTCCCGATCCTGGACGATCCGCCGAGCGAACTTCTCGCCACCGGACCAGTCGTGGGCCTCCTGCACCGCAACGAGGTGTGGCACGCCTGGCTCTTCCGGGCCACGGACTTCTGCTGGCAGGCGGTCGAGTCCCTGGAGCAGTCCCACCCGTACGAGATCCAGGGCGCCGTTGCCTTCCTGGATTCCGCCCCCGACCGCCCGCGCGCGGAGGCGGTCGCCGACCGCCTCGGCCGTCTGGTGCGCGAACACCGCCTCGCGGCACTGGACCCCGATCGACTCGACGCGTACCCGGTCGCCCCGGGCTACGCCCCTGGGGAGCACCACTTCCCGCACGACTACGCGAAGACGCCGACCTCTTTGGCGCGCGCGTGGTTCACGGACGACGAGATGGCCCGCTCCCTGGACTTCCTCGAGGCCGAACAGCGGGAGGACGGCGGCTGGCCGATCCGCTGGCGCCGGTGGGCTCCGGGCACAGCCCTGGAAGCCCGCCCCATGGTGACGCTCGACGCGCTGCGCACCCTACGGGCGTACGGCCGCCCCCTGGGCTGAGACAGCGACTGCCCTCGCATCCCCACAGCGGGACCAGCCCGGGCAGGGCGCACGCGCGCGTGAAGAGCCCTCCGACTCCGATCAGAGCCGTCTCCCGCCGGGACACGCGACGTCTACGGCAGATCACGCACCCATCGCCCGCACTCCTGCGGTCACCAGCACAGCGGCCGCGACGACAAGCAGGAAGGGGGCGCGCAGAACCAGCGCCACTGCAGCCGCGGCGAGCCCCGCGGCCCGCGCGTCCAGCACCAGAGCCTGCCCGTCGGCAAAGGCCTGCTGGGCCGTGAGCGCAGCCAGGAGAGCCACGGGCAGCAGGGCGGCGAGACGCCTCACGAGAGGCCTCGCAAGGGCACCGGCGGGCACGAGAAGCCCGGTGAGCTTGACGGCGTAGCACCCGAGGGCTGTCGCGCCGATCGCGATCCAGGTGTTCAACGGTCTCCCCCCTCCACGCCGTCACGCTGTACGCCGTCAGGGCCCCTACGACGGCCCTCCGCCCACAACACGACCGGCGCCGCGAGCGCGGCCACCAGAACGGGCACCCCGGCGGGCAGCACAGGCAGCAGCCCGAGCCCCAGCAGGACCGCGAGGCCGGCGACGGCCCGCTCGACCGCTGTCTTCATCATGGGCGCCAGCAACGCCAGGAAGACCGCGGGACCCGCCGCGTCCAGCCCCCAGGCGTCGGTGTCCTCGATGGCCCCGGCCCCCAGTGCGCCCAACAGTGTGGTGAGGTTCCACAGCACATACAGGCTGAGCCCCGTCACGCCGAACCCGATCCGCGCACCGCGCCGCGTGGGCTGCGCCAGCGCCACGGCCGCCGTCTCGTCGATGACCCACTGCGCGGCGAACGGACGCACCGCGCGCGGGAGGGCCAGCAACTGCGACAGCCGCAAGCCGTAGAACGCGTTGCGCACCCCCAGGAAGAACGCTCCCGCAGCCGCCGTCAGCGGATTGCCGCCCGCCGCGAGCGCCCCGACCAGCGCGAACTGCGAGGCACCCGTGAAGACCAACAGGCTGAGCGCACAGCTCTGCAACACCGTGAGCCCGCTCCCTGCCGAGGTCACCCCGAAGGCGAACCCGGACAGCCCGACGGCGACCCCAACCCCCAGGGCGTCCCTCACAACGGCGGAGTCGGGCTTCGCTCCGCCACCGCTCATGTCCTTGAGACCTATCTGCTCTGCCACCCGTCAGACGGTAGAAGCAGCCGGCCCCGCTCGTCTTGTACGTTCTTGCGCTCGCGCCGGTACGCCCCCGGAGGCACGCCCACGATCCGCGTGAAGTGCCGATTCAGATGCGGCTGGTCCGTGAACCCCACCGCGACGGCCGCCTCGGCCGGAGTCGTACCGGCATCCAGCAGCCGCCGCGCCCGGCGCACCCGCGCATCGGTCAGCCAGGCGTGTGGCGGCATCCCGTGCGCATCCCGAAACGCCCGCAACAACGCGAACGGGCCCGTCCCCAGCTCACCGGCCAGCCTTTCCAGCGTCGGCGGCTCGACCATCCGCTCCTCCAGGACGGCACGCGCGCGTTCCGCGACCCGGGCACCGGCTGTCCGTACGTCCCGCTGGGGCAGCTCCCCGCCGTTCAGCCGGAGCAGCCGAGTCACGGCAACCCGCAGCAAGGTGTCGGCGGCCAGCGCGTTCCCCTCCTCCGCGGCTCGCAACACCTGGTGCACCAGCCCGACGGCATACGGGTCGTCCAGCACCGGCCGGACGAACCCCGGCGTCCCTCGGATCACGGTGGTCTCGGCAGCGATCTCCGCCACCACCTCCGGCGACGGATACACGGCCCCGTACCGCCACCCGCCGGGAACCCCGGCTCGCCCCGTATGGGCCGTGTCCGGATTGACCAGAGCCAGCGCCCCCGCCCCCGCGTACTGGTCGGCCCCGCGATGATGAAAGACCTCGACCCCGTCAGCGATGGCGGCGATGACGAAGTGCTCGTGCGTATGCCGCACGAACGTCTTCCGGATATACCGAGCCCGCAGCAGGTCGACCCCCGGCAGCTCGGCGTACCGCCAGTGCCGCGCCCTCTCACCCGAACCCGCCATGCCCTCATTTTCCACCACGCAGGCAACCACCCCGCCCCGCCCACCTGCGAGAGCGCTCCCGCACCCGCGTACGGCGACAAGGGGACGTGTCGGGGGGGTGTGTCCGCCCGCAGCGGTTGGCGCGTCAACGCCGGCACCTCTCCAGGCAACCGATTCCGCGCCGTTCCGAGGATGGACACCCCCCGACACGGCCCCGCCCCCCCACGCATCCAAAGGCGCAACGCGCACCCCCAAGCACCCGCACAGGCGCCACAGGCATAACGGCCCAAGCCCGACGCACGCACCATCCCCCCAGGTCAGCCGCATTGTCAGTCCCCGGGTGCAGGATGGACACATGGTCAGCTCCGCACACCAGGCCCTCAAAGCCTTCTCCCCCGCGACCCGCGGCTGGTTCACGGGCGCCTTCGACGCGCCCACCGCCGCCCAGGCAGGCGCGTGGCAGGCCATCGCAGAGGGCTCGGACGTGCTGGTCGTCGCCCCCACCGGTTCCGGCAAGACCTTGGCCGCCTTCCTCGCCGCACTGGACCAGCTCGCCTCCACACCCCCACCCGCCGACCCCAAAAAACGCTGCCGGGTCCTGTACGTGTCCCCGCTCAAGGCCCTCGCGGTGGACGTGGAGCGCAACCTCCGCAGCCCTCTGACCGGCATCCGCCAGGAGTCCGTCCGCCTGGGCCTGCCCGAACCGGAGGTCAAGGTCGGCATCCGTTCCGGCGACACGCCGCCCGCCGAGCGCCGCGCCCTGTCCACCCGCCCCCCGGACATCCTGATCACCACCCCGGAGTCCCTGTTCCTGATGCTGACATCGGCCACGCGCGACGCGCTGGCGGGCATCGAGACGGTGATCCTGGACGAGGTCCACGCCGTCGCCGGCACCAAGCGCGGTGCCCACCTCGCCCTCTCCCTGGAGCGCCTGGACGAACTCCTCCCCAAGCCCGCCCGTCGCATCGGCCTCTCGGCCACGGTCCGTCCGGTCGACGAGGTCGCCCGCTACCTCTCCCCGCACCGCAAGGTGGAGATCGTCCAGCCGAAGTCCGGCAAGGAGTTCGATCTCTCAGTCGTCGTCCCGGTCGAAAACCTGGGCGAACTGGGCGGCTCCCCGGTCGCCGACGGCTCCGAGGGCGCGGAACGCCCCTCGATCTGGCCGCACGTCGAGGAGCGCATCGCCGACCTCGTGCAGGCCCACCGCTCGACGATCGTGTTCGCCAACTCCCGCCGCCTGGCGGAACGCCTCTGCAACAGGCTCAACGAGATCGCGTACGAACGAGCCACCGGCGAACCTCTGGACGAACACCACGCCCCCGCCGAACTCATGGGGGGTTCCGGCGCGGCCCAGGGCGCCCCGCCGGTGATCGCCCGCGCCCACCACGGCTCGGTGTCCAAGGAACAGCGTGCCCTCGTCGAGGAGGACCTCAAGGCCGGCCGCCTCCCGGCCGTGGTGGCCACCTCCAGCCTCGAACTGGGCATCGACATGGGGGCCGTGGACCTCGTCATCCAGGTCGAGTCGCCGCCCTCGGTGGCCTCCGGCCTCCAGCGGGTCGGTCGCGCCGGCCACCAGGTGGGCGCGGTTTCCACCGGGGTGGTCTTCCCGAAGTACCGCGGTGACCTGGTCCAGGCGGCGGTCGTCACGGAACGCATGCGCACCGGCTCCATCGAGTCCCTGAGGGTCCCCGCCAACCCGCTGGACGTCCTGGCCCAGCAGGTCGTCGCCATGACCGCGATGGACACCTGGCAGCTCGACGACCTGCTCGCGATCGTCCGCCGTGCCGCGCCCTTCGCCGCTCTCCCCGAATCGGCGTTCACAGCGGTCCTCGACATGCTCGCCGGCCGCTACCCGTCCGACGCCTTCGCGGAGCTGCGGCCGCGCGTGGTCTGGGACCGCGTCGCCGGCACGATCACCGGCCGCCCCGGCGCCCAGCGCCTCGCCGTCACCTCCGGCGGCACAATCCCCGACCGCGGCCTCTTCGGGGTCTTCCTCGCCGGTTCCGATCCCAAGAAGGGCGGCGGCCGGGTCGGGGAGCTCGACGAGGAGATGGTCTACGAGTCCCGGGTCGGCGACGTCTTCACGCTCGGCACCAGCTCCTGGCGCATCGAGGACATCACCCGGGACCGCGTCCTGGTCTCCCCCGCGCCGGGCGTCCCCGGCCGGCTTCCCTTCTGGAAGGGCGACCAGCTGGGCCGTCCGCTCGAACTGGGCCGCGCGGTGGGGGCGTTCCTGCGCGAGGTCGGCTCGCTGACCAAGGAGGACGCCCGCCTACGCCTCCTCGCCGCGGGCCTGGACGCCTGGGCGGCGGAGAACGTGTTGGCCTATCTGGAAGAGCAGCGCGAGGCCTGCGGCCACGTCCCCGACGACCGTACGATCGTCGTGGAGCGCTTCCGTGACGAGCTCGGTGACTGGCGGGTCGTCGTGCACTCCCCCTTCGGCGCACAGGTGCACGCCCCGTGGGCGCTCGCGCTCGGCGCCAAGCTCTCCGAGCGGTACGGCATGGACGCCCAGGTCATGCACGCCGACGACGGAATCGTCCTACGGTTGCCCGACGCTGACGTGATGAGCTTGGATTTGCTCGACCAGGAGCCCATGAGGGCGGGCACGGAATACGACGCCGAACAGGCGCCCGTCGCGGCGGCGGACGTCGTCTTCGACAAGGGCGAGGTCGACCAGCTCGTCACCGACCAGGTGGGCAGCTCGGCCCTCTTCGCGGCCCGCTTCCGCGAGTGCGCCGCCCGCGCACTGCTGCTGCCGCGCCGCAACCCGGGCAAGCGCACCCCGTTGTGGCAGCAGCGCCAGCGCGCCTCCCAACTGCTCCAGGTGGCAAGCGAGTTCGGTTCGTTCCCGATCGTCCTGGAGGCGGTCCGCGAATGCCTGCAGGACGTCTTCGACGTCCCCGGCCTGGTCGAACTGATGGGCGACCTGGAGTCGCGCAAGGTGCGCCTCGTCGAGGTCACCACCCCCGAGCCCTCCCCCTTCGCCCGCTCCCTCCTCTTCGGGTACGTCGCCCAGTTCCTGTACGAGGGAGACTCACCGCTCGCCGAGCGCCGCGCCGCCGCCCTCTCCCTCGACTCACGCCTGCTGGCCGAACTCCTCGGCCAGGCGGAACTGCGGGAACTGCTCGACGCCGAGGTGCTGACGGAGCTGGAACAAGAACTCCAGTGGCTCACCGAGGACCGTCGCGTCAAGGACGCCGAAGGCGTGGCCGATCTGCTGCGGCTGCTCGGCCCGCTCAAGGAGGCCGAGCTGACCGCGCGGGGCGCCGAGCCGCAGTGGGCCCAGGAGTTGGCCGGAGCCCGCCGCGCGATCCGGGTCCGCGTCGCCGGCGCCGATCACTGGGCGGCGATCGAGGACGCGGGCCGCCTGCGCGACGCTCTCGGCACGGCACT
This sequence comes from Streptomyces sp. Q2, assembly GCF_056820935.1. Taxonomy (NCBI): domain Bacteria; kingdom Bacillati; phylum Actinomycetota; class Actinomycetes; order Kitasatosporales; family Streptomycetaceae; genus Streptomyces; species Streptomyces sp. Q2. The sequence goes on from NZ_JBXEJE010000043.1 coordinate 60,837, forward strand.
GCCGGTGGGCGTCCCGGAAGCCTTCATGGAGCCTGTCAAGGACCCGCTGGGCGACCTCCTCGCGCGCTATGCCCGCACCCACGGCCCGTTCACCTCGGCCACGGCGGCGGCCCGCTTCGGCCTGGGAGTGGCGGTCACCGAGGGCGCGCTGCAGCGGCTCGGGGCGACGGGCAGGGTCGTGCAGGGCGAGTTCCACCCGGCCGGGATCGGCCAGGAATGGTGCGACGCCACCGTCCTGCGCCGCCTCCGCCGCCGCTCCCTCGCCGCCCTGCGCCACGAACTGGAACCGGTGCCGCCGCCCGCGCTCGCCCAGTTCCTCCCCCAGTGGCAGCACATCGGCAAGGGTCACGGCCTGCGCGGCATCGACGGACTGGTGCGTGCCGTGGAGCAGCTGCAGGGCGCGTCCGTGCCCGCGTCCGCCCTGGAGAAACTCGTCCTCCCGTCCCGCGTCGCGAACTACACCCCCGCGATGCTCGACGAGCTCACCGCGGCCGGAGAGATCGTCTGGGCCGGCGCGGGAGCCCTCCCGGGCAAGGACGGCTGGGTCTCCCTCTACGTGGCGGACGCGGCCCCCCTGCTCCTCCCGCCACCCCACCCCCTGGAGCTGACGGCGCTCCACCAGTCCGTTCTGGACACCCTCTCCGGGGGCTACGGCCTGTTCTTCCGGCAGATCGCCGACCAGGTCCGCGCCACCACCCATCCCGAGGCCACCGATCCCCAACTGGCGGACGTCGTCTGGGACCTGGCATGGTCCGGGCGGCTCACGAACGACACGCTCACCCCCATGCGCTCCCTCCTGGGCTCGGGCCGCACCGCCGGTTCCACGGCCCACCGCGCCAAGCGGACCGTCCCGCGCGGTCGCTACGGCTCCCTCACGGCCGCCGCCCGCCCCGCGTCCCGCACCGGTCCGCCGACCGTCGCCGGCCGTTGGTCCCTGCTCCCGGACCGCGAGGCCGACCTCACCGTGCGCGCTCACGCCCTGGCCCGTGTCCTACTCGACCGGCACGGCGTGGTGACCCGCGGAGCCGTCTCCGCGGAGGGCGTCGAGGGCGGATTCTCCGCGGTGTACCGGATCCTGTCCGCCTTCGAGGACAGCGGCCAGGCACGGCGTGGCTACGTGGTGGAAGGACTCGGCGCCGCGCAGTTCGCCATGGACGGCGCGGTCGACCGCCTCCGCGCGGTGGCCAATGCCCGCGACCGGGGCGAAGCCCTGCCACTCCCGGCCGCTCCCGACGCTCAAGACGGCTTCGGCCCGCACACGCCCTTCGCGCCAACCGCCTTCGACTCGGCCTCCGACCCCTTCGCGTCACCCGCCCCCCAGACACCCGACGGTCCGAACCCGGCCGATGGCCACACAGACCAAAGGCCCCCTGCCCTCGGCCCCGGCTTCACCGAGGACTGGCCGCCCTTCCCCGCCCCCACCTCGCGGAGCGAGTGGACCTCCCCCCGCGACTTCCCTCCACCGGCCGGCCCCGCCTACGGCCCGTACGCCTCCTCCTCCGCAACCCGCCGCACCCCAGACGCCCGAGCCGTCGTCCTCGCCGCCGCCGACCCCGCGAACGCCTACGGCGCGGCTCTCCCCTGGCCCGATCCCCCGACCGACGCCGGTCACAAGCCGGGCCGCAAGGCGGGCTCCCTGGTAGTCCTCGTCGACGGTGAGCTGACGCTCTACATGGAGCGGGGCGGCAAGACCCTGCTGGCCTGGCCCTCCGACCCGGCCGGCACGGCCACCGACGATCCGCGTCTCCAGGAGGCGGCCCAGGCCCTCGCCACCGCGGCCAAGGCAGGCTCCCTGGGCACCGTCACCGTGGAGCGCGTCAACGGCGCCTCAGCCCTGACGTCCCCCATCGGCACCCTGCTGGAAGGAGCGGGCTTCATCGCCACCCCCCGCGGCCTGCGCCTTCGCGCCTGACGGCAAAGCCACCACAGCCCACCCCCGCGACCCCACCCCCGCAAACCCCACGGCCCACCACCGCACCCCACAAACCACCCCGCGACCCGCACCACCCCGCCCCCACCTCCGCACGACGCACCCCCCACCCCCACCCCGTGCCACCCTTGACCCATGCCCGAAGGAGACACGGTCTGGCAGGCCGCGAGGCGGCTGCACGGCGCCCTCGCCGGCAAGGTGCTGACCCGCAGCGACCTCCGCGTGCCGAAGTTCGCCACGGCCGACCTCACGGGACGCACCGTCCTGGAGGTCACTCCGCGCGGCAAGCACCTCCTGACCCGCGTCGAGGGCGGCCTCACCCTCCACTCGCACCTGCGGATGGACGGCTCCTGGAAGGTGTACGCCAACAACCAGCGCTGGACCGGCGGCCCGACCCATCAGATCCGCGCGATCCTGGGTACCGCCGACCGCACGGCCGTCGGCTACCGCCTCCCCGTACTCGAACTCCTGCGCACCACCGACGAACACCGCGCCGTCGGCCACCTCGGCCCCGACCTCCTGGGCCCTGGCTGGAACCCGGACCAGGCCCTGGCCAACCTCCTCGCCGACCCCGCCCGCCCGCTCGGCGAGGCCCTGCTCGACCAGCGCAACCTCGCCGGCATCGGCAATGTCTACAAGAGCGAGCTCTGCTTCCTCCTCGGCGTCACCCCCTGGCTGCCCGTCGGCGCCCTCCCCGCCGACCGCGCCGCTCAGCTGCCGGCACTGGCCAAGAAGCTCCTGGAAGCCAACCGCGACCGCCCGATCCGCACCACGACGGGCCGCAGAGGCCAGGACCTGTTCGTGTACGGCCGCGCACCCCGCCCCTGCCTCCGCTGCCACACCCCCGTCCGGGTGGCCGACCAGGGCGACGGCTCCCGCGAACGCCCCACGTACTGGTGCCCGACCTGCCAGGCAGGACCGGCGCCGACCAGCACCCCGCACGGCAGAACACCGCGCCCTACGACCAATTGACGATCCGTCAGAAACCCTCGTACCGTCCCTTTCATGCCCTTCAAGGCGTACGACCTCACCGGCCGCACCGCATTCGTCACCGGCGCCGCCAGTGGCATAGGCCGCGCGTCGGCCCTGCTGCTCGCCGCGGCCGGCGCCACCGTGCACTGCGCGGACCTGGACGCACCGGGCCTCGACGAGACCGCGAGAGCCGTCAAGGCCACCGGCGGCATGGCCCGCATCCACCACCTGGACGTCACCGATCGCGAGCAGCTCCACGAGGCCGTCGCCTCCTGTGAGCGGCTGGACGTGATGGCCGCCGTCGCCGGCATCATGCACAGCAGCCCGGTCCTCGAGACCCGCGACGAGGACCTCGACCGGGTACTGAACGTCAACTTCAAGGGAGTCCTGTACGCCTGCCAGGAGGCGGCCCGTCTGATGCTCGCCCGGCACACCAGGGGCAGCATCGTCACGATGGCCTCGGGCGCCGTGGACACCGGCGGCCCCGGTCTGCTCTGCTACGGCGCGGCCAAGGCGGCCGTCGTCCAGCTGACGAAGACACTCGCGACCGAGGTCGGCCGGCACGGCATTCGGGTCAACGCGGTCGCGCCGGGCTGGATCCGCACTCCCATGACCGACCGGCGCGACGCCGAAGCGCAGGCGCACACCGAGTCGCTCATGGCCCGGAGGTCACCACTGGGCCGGGTGGGCGAACCGGAGGACGTCGCCCAGGCGGTGCTCTACCTGGCCTCCGACGCCTCGTCCTTCACGACGGGCCAGATCCTGCGTCCGAACGGCGGTGTGGCGATGCCGTGGTAGACCGCGTCACCCGCCAGGCCGCCGCCCACCGCCCCGAAGCCACGGCCCCCGCGGCCCGGTCCTTGGGCACACAGTGCACCGGCAGCAGACTCAGCCCCCATCCACCAGCCGCCACCGCCCCCTCCAGCACCCCCGCGTCCGGCGCCAGCGCGAGCCGCAGCACGGCCCACCACCACAGCGCCCCGAGCCCGAGAAGCGCCCCCCAGCGCACTATCGGCCCCGCCATGGACGTCACCTCCAGCCCGACCAGTCCCGACGCTAGGCCGCCGTCTCACCCACGGGGAGGGCGCACCGGCGGCACACAGGAGCACCGCCCGTCACTCGATCCCGGCCAGGCACAACCCAGCTCCACCATGACCGCCCCGCACCCCACCGGCAAACGGACCCGAGACAGCGAATCCCGAAGCGGACGAGGCCCCGAACCAGGCGAGGACGACCGCCGGGGAGCCGGTACCCGAACCGGAACGCGCCCCCGACCGGCAACGCGGGCGACTGGCGCGAGAGCGTGCTGAGAAACGCCACCGACAAACTCCCGGACGACCTCGAAGACGCCCACCGGAAGCTGGTCACGCCCCGACTGGCCGTGCACAAGGGGGAAGTGGCCCGTCGAGCGACCCTCCGCCACCTCCCCCTGGCCGTCGTCAGGGTGCACGCCGACCCGCACCGCGACTACTACGTCTACCCCTCCCGCACCGGCATCGAGGTCGNCCGGGGCCTCACACACGTTCTCAGCGCAGTCGCACGCGATCAACGCACGTCAGCACAGGCACACCCGCGTGAATGTCACGCGGCGACCACGTCCACCGCTTCGGCGGGCGCCTTGATCGTCACCCGTTCCGGTGGCACACCGGCCACCGAGACGGAACCCAGCATCGGGCGAACCGGCGTCGGCACAGGTTCGCTGGGGGTGGCCGCAGCAGACTGGGCCAGCTCGGCGAGGGCGAGCTCGTCGCTCACTTCCCGCATGAGCTCGGACATCCGTACGTCCAGCGCGTCGCAGATGGCGGAGAGCAGCTCGGAGGAAGCCTCCTTCTGCCCCCGCTCCACCTCGGAGAGATAGCCGAGTGAGACTCGGGCGGACGAGGAGACTTCGCGCAGAGTACGGCCCTGGCGCTGGCGCTGCCGACGCAGCACGTCACCCAGCAGGCGACGGAGCAGAATCATCGGTGGCTCCCTCCTCGGACCGCGTAGCCGCATCCTTCTCGCCCCACCGTACCGCCTTGCGCCGCGGCCGTGCGGGGAGCGATGTCGTGTTCACTCAGGGCTGCAAACATCAAAACCCCCCGTTCCGTTCCGTATCCTGTGCCCGTTCATTCCCGGTCTGTTGGCTCGCAAGCCCCTCCAGGAGCAGTGCGAGTACGCTCCGTACACTCTCCATACGAATTTCCGCACGGTCGCCGTTCAACCGCAGTGCGGTCACTTTCCCGCCATCAATCGCGCCGGAAGACCCCGCGAGGGGCCCGTCGACGGCCACGAAAACCGTCCCGACGGGTTTGCCGTCCTGCGGTTCCGGACCGGCGACTCCGGTGGTCGCGATACCCCAGTCGGCGCCGAGTGCCTTGCGCACTCCGGCCGCCATCAGACCCGCGACCTGCGGATCCACCGCTCCGTGCGCCGCCAGCAGAGCGGCGTCGACGCCCAGCAGTTCATGCTTCAGCTCGGTGGCGTAGGCGGTCACCGACCCCCTGAAGGCCTTGGAGGCCCCGGGGACCGCTGTGATTTCCGCCGCCACCAGCCCGCCCGTGAGCGACTCGGCGACGGCGAGCGTCTCACCCTTCACCGTGAGTAGTCGTACCACTTCTACGGCCACGTCCGCGGCCGGGGAACTCACGCTTCCGTCTCCTCCAACGCCGCCTTGCGCTCGGCGATTCCCTGCCGGCGCAGCACAATGGCCTGTCTCACATAGTCCAGCCCGGTCACGACGGTCAGCACGACCGCGGCCGCCATCACCCAGAACCTCAGGGTGGCCAGCCATCCCGTCAGCGCCAGGACGTACATCCCCACCGCGACGCCCTGCGTGAGGGTCTTCACCTTGCCGCCGCGGCTCGCGGGAATGACGCCGTACCGGATGACCAGGAAGCGCAGCAGCGTGATCCCGAGTTCCCGGCCGAGGATGACGGCCGTCACCCACCACGGCAGGTCGCCGAGTGCGGACAGACAGATCAGCGCCGCCCCCATGATCGCCTTGTCGGCGATGGGGTCGGCGATCTTCCCGAAGTCGGTGACGAGGTCGTACGTGCGGGCCAGATGCCCGTCGAAAAGGTCCGTGATCATGGCGACGGCGAACGCCGCCCAGGCGAACGAACGCCACGCCGGGTCGTCGCCGCCGTCGGCGAGCATCAGCGCGACGAAGCCGGGGACGAGGAGCAGCCGGAGCATGGTCAGCAGATTGGCGATGTTCCAGACGCTGGCCTGGTTGACGGCGGCCGCCGCCAGCTTCCCGCCACGCGCGCTCTTCGATCCGGAATCAGCACCCGAGGCAGACGAGGCCGGCGAGACGGGCGAGACCGACGAGGCGGCAGAAGCGGCGGGGGCAGCCGCGGCACCGGAGACGGCACCGGACGCGGAGACGGCACCCGAAGCCGCCGTGCCCGCGGCCGCGCCCTTCGCGGCGGAGGAGCCACCCGCAGCGGACGCCGGGACTCCGGTCATCTCCCCCCCTCCTCACTACCTGCGAGCGAGCCCTGCAGCGGCTCGGCGATGAGGTCGACACCTTCCGTGCCGACCACCTTCGCCTCGACCATACGACCGACACTCAGGCCCTCGCCGCTCGTGAGCAGCACTTGGCCGTCGGTCTCGGGCGCCTGGTGCTCCCCACGGCCGTACACACCCTCGACGGGGTCCACCGACTCCACGAGCACCTGCACGGTCTCGCCCACGCGCTCCTCGGCCCGCTGCGAGACGAGTTCCTCCGCCAGCCGGGACACCCGGGCAAGCCGCTCGGCGACGACGTCCACGTCGAGCTTGTTCTCGTACGTCGCCGCTTCGGTGCCCTCCTCGTCGGAGTACCCGAAGACGCCGATGGCGTCCAGCCTCGCGCCGTTCAGGAAGCGCTCCAGCTCGGCGAGGTCGGCCTCGCTCTCGCCCGGGAAGCCCACGATGAAGTTGGAGCGCACACCGGCCTGGGGTGCCTTGCTCCGGATGGTGTCGAGGAGCTCCAGGAAGCGGTCGGTGTCGCCGAAGCGGCGCATCGCGCGCAGCACGTCGGGCGCGGAGTGCTGGAAGGACAGGTCGAAGTAGGGCACGACCTTGGGCGTGGAGGTCAGCACGTCGATCAGGCCGGGCCGCATCTCGGCCGGCTGGAGGTAGCTGACGCGCACCCGCTCGATGCCGTCGACCTCGGCGAGCTCGGGCAGCAGGGACTCCAGCAGGCGGATGTCGCCCAGGTCCTTGCCGTACGACGTGTTGTTCTCGGAGACCAGCATGATCTCCTTGACGCCCTGCTCGCCCAGCCACCGCGTCTCGTTCAGCACATCGCTGGGGCGGCGCGAGATGAAGGAGCCGCGGAAGGACGGGATGGCGCAGAAGGAGCAGCGCCGGTCGCAGCCGGAGGCGAGCTTCACCGAGGCGACCGGAGAACCGTCGAGGCGGCGACGCAGGGGCGCACGGGGGCCGGAGGCCGGAGCGAGGCCCTCCGGCAGGTCGGACGCGGCGCCGTGCCCGGGCAGCGCGACGTCGGAGACCGACTGCCGCTCGGCAGGGCTGATCGGCAGCAGCTTGCGCCGGTCGCGCGGGGTGTGGGAGGCGTGGATTCCGCCGTTCAGGATGGTCTGCAGCCGGTCGGAGATGTCGGCGTAGTCGTCGAAGCCGAGCACGCCGTCCGCCTCGGGGAGAGCCTCGGCGAGGTCCTTGCCGTACCGCTCGGCCATGCAGCCCACCGCCACGACGGCCTGGGTTCTGCCGTGTCCCTTGAGGTCGTTGGCCTCCAGGAGGGCGTCGACGGAGTCCTTCTTGGCGGCGTCGACGAAGCCGCACGTGTTGACGACGGCCACGTCAGCGTCCGAGGCGTCCTCCACGAGGGCCCAGCCGTCCGCCTCCAAGCGGCCTGCGAGCTCCTCCGAGTCCACCTCGTTACGGGCGCAGCCAAGAGTGACGAGTGCGACGGTACGGCGTTCAGGCATGGGCTCAAGACTACTTCGTCCCACTGACACCCCACGTCGACGGGGTTGGCCGATCTTGGCCAACCCCGTCCGTACCCGTCCGGTCCTAACCGACCTGGGGGTCACCCTTCGTATACGTGAGCCGCTCCACGGCCCCCGGCTGCCAGTCGTCGTCGATCTTCTTGCCGTTCACAAACAGCTGAATCGCCCCGGCGTCACCGAGGACGAGGTTGACCTTCTGGCTGTCCTGGAAGGTCTTGGACTCGCCCTGCTTGAGCAGCCCGTCGAACAGGGTCCGCCCGTTGTGGTCCTTGGCCAGGATCCAGCTCTTGCCGTCGGCGGCGCTGACCTGGACGGTCACCTTGTCCTGGGGCGCGGCGGCGATGGCGCTGTCCGAGGGTTCCGGCTTCGTGTCCTCGGACTTGTCGTTCTTCGGCGTGGGCGAGGCGGCCTTGCTGGTCGCCGGCTTGGAGCCGTCGGCGACCTGCGTGGTCGCACCCCCGTCGTCGTCACCGCCCTCGAACGCGGTGAACCCGACGAAGCCGACCACGGCGACGATCGCGGCGACCATGGCCGCGGTCCAGTTGGGCCCGCGCCGCTCGGGACGGATGCGTTCCGCCTCGAACAGCGGAGCCGCCGGGGTCGGCGCCGGACGCCCGCCGTGATCGTCGTCGTACTGGGCGAGCAGCGGTGCGGGATCGAGATGGACAGCCTTGGCCAGGGTCCGGAGGTGCCCGCGGGCGTAGACGTCACCGCCGCAGGGCGCGAAGTCGTCCGCCTCGATGGCGTGCACGATGGCGATGCGGACCCGGGTGGCGGAACTGACGTCGTCGACGGTCAGTCCGGCCGCGATACGCGCCTGCTGGAGGGCACGACCGATCGAGGGGCGGGCTTCCTCACGGTCGTCTTCGAACGGACGCTCGTCTTCAGGGGAGTTGCCGAGGGACACGGGGGCGCCTTTCGAGCGTTTTAGCCGCCTGTGCTGGAGGTTCAGTCTAGGGGGGGTAAGAAAGGGTGGGGCAACCGGGCGGTGGCACTTTGTACGCCATCGGAATGGCCGGACACGCCGATGGCGGGGCAGCATCTTTCTTGCTTCCCCCAACTTGACGTACGCCGAAGGGAAACGGTTGCTCAATGATCCCTTACGAGTGAGTCACGATCGAACAGCGGCCTTGGGACTCCCTTTAAGCCTCCCCGCGGATCACCGCGAGCACTCCGTCCAGCTCGTCAGCCTTCACAAGAACGTCACGAGCCTTCGAACCTTCGCTCGGCCCGACGATCCCCCGGGACTCCATGAGGTCCATAAGCCGTCCCGCCTTGGCGAAGCCGACCCGCAGCTTGCGCTGCAGCATGGAGGTCGACCCGAACTGCGTGGAGACGACGAGCTCGGCCGCCTGGCACAGCAGGTCGAGGTCGTCGCCGATCTCCTCGTCGATCTCCTTCTTCTGCTTGGTGCCCACGGTGACGTCGTCCCGGAAGACCGGCGCCATCTGGTCCTTGCAGTGCTGGACGACCGCCGAGACCTCGTCCTCCGTCACGAAGGCGCCCTGCATACGGGTGGGCTTGTTCGCCCCCATCGGCAGGAACAGCCCGTCACCCTTGCCGATGAGCTTCTCGGCGCCGGGCTGGTCGAGGATGACCCGCGAGTCGGCGAGCGAGGAGGTGGCGAACGCGAGCCGCGAGGGCACGTTCGCCTTGATCAGACCCGTGACGACGTCGACCGACGGACGCTGCGTGGCGAGCACCAGGTGGATGCCGGCCGCGCGCGCGAGCTGTGTGATCCGCACGATCGAGTCCTCGACGTCGCGCGGGGCGACCATCATCAGGTCGGCGAGCTCGTCCACGATCACCAGCAGGTACGGATACGGCTGGAGCTCCCGCTCGCTGCCCTCCGGCGACTTCGCCTTGCCGTTGCGCACGGCTTCGTTGAAGTCGTCGATGTGCCGGTAGCCGTACGCCGCCAGGTCGTCGTACCGCAGATCCATCTCCCGTACGACCCACTGGAGCGCCTCGGCAGCCCGCTTCGGGTTGGTGATGATGGGCGTGATCAGGTGCGGGATGCCCTCGTACGCGGTCAGCTCGACGCGCTTGGGGTCGACGAGGACCATGCGCACGTCCTCGGGGGTCGCCCGGACCATGACCGACGTGATCAGGCAGTTGATGCACGACGACTTACCGGAACCGGTGGCTCCGGCGACCAGCACGTGCGGCATCTTCGCGAGGTTGGCCATCACATAGCCGCCCTCGACGTCCTTGCCGAGCGCCACCAGCATCGGGTGGTCGTCCTCGGCCGCCGCCGCGAGACGCAGGACGTCACCGAGGTTGACCATCTCCCGGTCGGTGTTCGGGATCTCGATGCCGACCGCCGACTTGCCGGGGATCGGGCTGATGATCCGTACGTCCGGGCTGGCGACGGCGTACGCGATGTTCTTGGTCAGCGCGGTGATCCGCTCGACCTTGACGGCGGGGCCGAGCTCGACCTCGTAGCGCGTGACCGTCGGCCCGCGCGTGAAGCCGGTGACGGCGGCGTCGACCTTGAACTCGGAGAAGACGTTCGTGAGCGAGGCGACGACCGCGTCGTTCGCCGCGCTGCGGGTCTTGCCTGGCCCCCCGCGCGTGAGGAGGTCGAGCGAGGGCAGCGCGTAGGTGACGTCGCCGGACAGCTGGAGCTGCTCGGCGCGTGCGGGCAGGTCCCTGGGTACGTCGGGCGCCGCCTTGGTGAGGTCCGCGACCCCTGTGTCGAGCTTCTCCTGCTTGGGCCGCGCTGCCGGCACCGGCGTCGGGGTAGGGGTAGGGGTCGGGGCCGGCGTCGCTTCCTCGCGCTCCCCCCCGCTCACACCGTGGGTGAGGTCGGCGACGATCGGAGAGGGCGGCATGCCGTGCATCACGGCACCGTCGAGCGCGGCGGCGGCCGCCGCGGCGACGTCCACGGCGTCCAGCGGACGCTCCAGGTCGGGCTGCGGCACGGCGGAGCGCCGGGGACGCCCACGACGCCGCGAGAGGGCCTCGTGCTCCGCGCCGTCGGGGTCGTACGCCGCGGGGGCCGGGCCGCGCTTGCGGGGCCGCGCGGGCAGTGCGTCGCGCCACTGGTCGTCGTAGCGCTCGTCGTCCTCCCCGAACTCGTCCTCGGACGGGTCGTGCACGATTCCGAGCCGCACCCCGAGCAGCCGCAGCCGCTGCGGGATCGCGTTGACCGGGGTGGCCGTGACCACCAGCAGCCCGAAGACCGTCAGCAGCACGAGCAGCGGTACGGCGAGTACGTCGCCCATGGTGTACGTCAGCGGGGTCGCAGCTCCCCAGCCGATGAGGCCGCCGGCGTCCCTTATCGCCTGCATGCCGTCGCCGCGGGCGGGCGAGCCGCAGGCGATGTGGACCTGGCCGAGCACGCCGATGACGAGCGCGGACAGGCCGATCACGATGCGGCCGTTGGCCTCGGGCTGCTCGGGATGCCGGATGAACCGTACGGCGATGACCGCGAGCAGTATCGGCACGAGCAGGTCGAGCCGGCCGAAGGCGCCGGTCACCAGCATCTCGACGAGGTCGCCGACCGGACCGCGCAGGTTCGACCAGGTACCGGCGGCGACGATCAGTCCGAGGCCGAGCAGCAGCAGCCCGACGCCGTCCTTGCGGTGGGCCGGGTCGAGGTTCTTCGCGCCCTGCCCTATTCCGCGGAACACCGCGCCGACGGCGTGCGCGACGCCGAGCCAGAGGGCGCGCACGAGCCGGTAGATGCCCCCGGTGGGGCTGGGCGCCGGCTTCGGCGGCGCGGCCTTCTTCGCCGCGGCCTTCTTGGCGGGCGCCTTCTTGGCAGGGGCCTTTTTCGCAGCGGCCTTCTTCACCGGAGCCTTCGCCGGAGCGGCCGCCTTCTTGGCGGGCTTCTTGGCTGCGGAGGGACGTGAGGCCATAGGTGTGAGGTTACCGGTGGAGACGGCAGTGGACACGTGTGCCCGATGCTTCACCCGTTCGTGTCGCCCAGGAAAAGGCGCTGAACTGACGCAGGCTCACGCGCAACGGTGCCTGCGGCGCGCGTCAGTTCTGCGACGGCACCGAGGGAGAAGGCCCCGTGCCGGGCTCAAGCGCGTCCAGCGCCCGCCGCAAACCCGTGAGTTTGCGTTCGAGATGCGCCGCCGTGGCCACAGCCGCCGCGTCCGCTGAGTCGTCGTCCAGCTGCTTCGACAGTGCCTCTGCCTGCTCCTCCACCGCCGCCAGCCGCGCCGACAGCTCGGCGAGCAGCCCCGCGGGCTCCTTCGCCTCCCCCGCCGCCGCCTTGCCGCCGCCGCCCTCCAACTGGAGCCGCAGCAGCGCCGCCTGCTCCCTCAGCTGGCAGTTCTTCATGTACAGCTCGACGAAGACGGAGACCTTGGCGCGCAGCACCCAGGGGTCGAACGGCTTGGAGATGTAGTCGACCGCGCCCGCCGCGTACCCGCGGAAGGTGTGGTGCGGTCCGTGGTTGATCGCGGTGAGGAAGATGATCGGGATGTCCCGGGTCCGTTCTCGCCGCTTGATGTGCGCGGCCGTTTCGAAACCGTCCATGCCCGGCATCTGGACATCCAGCAGAATGACCGCGAAGTCGTCCGTCAGCAGCGCCTTGAGCGCTTCCTCCCCGGACGATGCCCGCACCAGTGTCTGATCGAGCGCGGAGAGGATGGCCTCCAGCGCGAGCAGATTCTCCGGCCGGTCATCGACCAGGAGGATCTTGGCCTTCTGCACCATGGCCCGCCCTCCTCGCCCCGGCGTGGGGCCTCCCCAGTCCGCAGGACTTGGGGTGACGCCGACCGGCGCCGCCCCAGGGGACGACTCCCTTGCGCCGCCCGTCCTTGTGCCGGTCATCGTAGCCGCACCCCGCCCGTCGCCACACCCTGTCACCGTGATGTCACTGTGCACGAAGCAGAAACGCGGCGGGAGACCGGAAGGTTCCCCGAATCCCGTACTTCTACACGGCTTCCGCCACCCAGAGTCAGCAACGCCGGGTCTTCACCGAGGCTTCCCGCCACATCGACACGAAGCCCACGCAAAGCCCGACCGATCCCGTCACTCGCCACGCATCCACTGGTCCATCACCGTCAGCAGGTGATCGGGGTCGACCGGCTTGGTGACGTAGTCGGAGGCGCCCGACTCGATCGCCTTCTCCCGGTCGCCCTTCATGGCCTTCGCGGTCAGCGCGATGATCGGCAGCCCGGCGAACTGCGGCATCCTGCGGATCGCCGTCGTCGTCGCGTAGCCGTCCATCTCGGGCATCATGATGTCCATCAGGACGACCGTCACGTCTTCGTGCTGCTCCAGGACCTCGATGCCCTCGCGACCGTTCTCGGCGTACAGCACGGACAGCCCGTGCTGTTCGAGGACGCTGGTCAGCGCGAAGACGTTGCGGATGTCGTCGTCGACGATCAGCACCTTCTCCCCGCCGAACCGGATGCCGCGGCGCGACTTCGGGGTGGTCTGCGGCTCCGCCGCCACGGGCCACTGCTCCTGCTGAGCGAGACGCTGCTCGATCTCCGGCACGGGCCGCCTGCGGCGCCGGAAGAGTGCCGCCGCGCCGTTCTGTGTCTCCCGGTACGACCTCACCTCGGCCGGTGTCTCGGCCTCCATGTCGGACACCTCGGTCGGCTCGTGCCGCCCCGAGGTGGACGTCACCAGGTCGCCCGCCTCCAGGGCGGGGGGCGCGAGCTGCTGATAGCCCTGCGGCGGCAGTTCACTGGGGTGCAGCGGCAAATACAGCGTGAACGTCGATCCACGCCCGGGCTCGCTCTGCGCGTGGATCTCACCGCCCAGCAACTGCGCGATCTCCCTCGAGATCGACAGCCCGAGCCCCGTACCTCCGTACTTGCGACTCGTCGTACCGTCCGCCTGCTTGAACGCCTCGAAGATCACCCGCATCTTGCTGGCCGCGATCCCGATCCCCGTGTCCGTCACGGAGAACGCGATCAGGTCGGCATTCGCGTCACGCAGCGAGCCCGCCTCCAGGAGCTGCTCCCGGATCGCCCCCGGCACATCCCGGCCGGCGGGCCGGATGACCAGCTCGACGGCTCCCGAGTCGGTGAACTTCACCGCGTTGGACAGCAGGTTGCGCAGCACCTGAAGGAGCCGCTGTTCGTCCGTGTGCAGCGTGGCCGGCAGCTCCGGCGACACCCGTACGGACAGGTCCAGGCCCTTCTCCGCGGTCAGCGGCCGGAAGGTGGCCTCCACGTAGTCGACGAGCTGGACGAGCGCGATGCGCGTCGGGGAGACGTCCATCTTGCCCGCCTCGACCTTCGACAGGTCGAGGATGTCGTTGATCAGCTGGAGCAGGTCGGAGCCTGCCCCGTGGATCGTCTCGGCGAACTCGACCTGCTTCGGCGAGAGGTTCCCCTCCGCGTTGTCGGCGAGCAACTTGGCCAGGATCAGCAGCGAGTTGAGCGGCGTACGCAACTCGTGCGACATGTTGGCGAGGAACTCGCTCTTGTAGCGCATCGACACCGCGAGCTGCTCGGCGCGCTCCTCCAGGACCTGCCGCGCCTCCTCGATCTCGGTGTTCTTCACCTCGATGTCGCGGTTCTGCTGGGCCAGCAGTTCCGCCTTCTCCTCGAGCTCGGCGTTCGATGCCTGGAGCGCCTTCTGCCGGTTCTCCAACTCGGCCGAGCGCTCGCGCAGTTGCTCGGTCAGCTCCTGCGACTGCTTCAGCAGTACCTCCGTCTTGGTGTTGACGGAGATGGTGTTGACGCTCGTGGCGATCATCTCGGCGATCTGATTGAGGAAGTCCTTCTGGATGTGCGTAAAGGGAGTGAAGGAGGCCAGCTCGATGACACCGAGCACCTTGCCCTCGAACAGCACCGGGAGGACGATCACTTGCGCGGGCGGCGCCTCTCCGAGGCCGGAGGAGATCTTCAGATAGCCGCTGGGGGCGTTCTCCACGAGGATCGTGCGCTTCTCCTCGGCGGCCGTCCCGATCAGCGCCTCACCCGGCCTGAACGACGTCGGCATGGAGCCCATCGAGTAGCCGTACGACCCGAGCATCCTCAGCTCGTACTGGTCCTCCGCCTCGGCGCTCAGGTCCTTGCCGTCCAGGAGCGGCATCGCGACGAAGAACGCGCCGTGCTGCGCTGTCACGACCGGCGTCAGCTCGCTCATGATCAGCGAGGCCACGTCGGCCAGGTCCCGGCGGCCCTGCATCAGCGCGGAGATACGGGCGAGGTTGCCCTTGAGCCAGTCCTGCTCCTTGTTGGCGATCGTGGTGTCGCGCAGGTTGGCGATCATCTTGTTGATGTAGTCCTGGAGCTCCTGGATCTCGCCGGAGGCATCCACGTCGATCTTCAGGTTCAGGTCGCCACGGGTCACCGCGGTCGCCACGCGCGCGATGGCACGCACCTGCCGGGTCAGGTTCCCGGCCATCTCGTTCACCGACTCGGTGAGGTCGCGCCAGGTTCCGTCGACGTCACGCACGCGTGCCTGACCTCCCAGCTGGCCTTCCGTGCCCACCTCACGGGCCACCCGGGTGACCTCCTCGGCGAAGGACGACAGCTGGTCGACCATGGTGTTGATCGTCGTCTTGAGCTCGAGGATCTCGCCGCGAGCGTCGATGTCGATCTTCTTGGTCAGGTCACCCTTGGCGATGGCCGTGGTCACCATGGCGATGTTCCGCACCTGACCGGTCAGGTTGGAGGCCATCTGGTTCACCGACTCGGTGAGGTCCTTCCAGGTACCGGCCACACCCGGCACCCGCGCCTGACCGCCCAGGATGCCGTCCGTGCCCACCTCACGGGCCACCTTGGTGACCTGGTCGGCGAACGAACTCAGCGTCTTCACCATGGTGTTGAAGGTGTCCGCGAGCTGCGCGACCTCGCCGCGCGCCTCAATCGTCACCGTCCGCGTCAGGTCACCGTTGGCGACCGCCGACGCGACCTGGGAGATGTTGCGCACCTGCACGGTCAGGTTGTTGGCCATCAGGTTGACGTTGTCGCTCAGGTCCTTCCAGATGCCCACGACGCCGGGCACATGCGCCTGGCCGCCCAGGATGCCCTCGGTGCCCACCTCGCGCGCGACTCGCGTCACCTGCTCGGCGAAGGACGACAGCTGGTCGACCATCGTGTTGACGGTGCTGACGAGCTCGAGGATCTCGCCCTTCGCGTCCACGGTGATCTTCTTCGACAGGTCGCCCTTGGCGACAGCGGTCGTGACCTCGGCGATCTGACGCACCTGGATGGTCAGGTTGTTCGCCATGAAGTTCACGGACTGCGTGAGGTCCTTCCAGGTCCCGGAGACACCCTGCACCTCGGCCTGGCCGCCGAGAATGCCCTCCGTACCCACCTCACGGGCCACACGCGTGACCTCCTCGGCGAACGACGACAGCTGGTCCACCATCGTGTTCAGGGTGTTCTTCAGCTCCAGGATCTCGCCGCGCGCGTCCACGGTGATCTTCTGGGAGAGGTCACCGCGGGCCACCGCGGTCGCGACCTGCGCGATGTTGCGCACCTGGGCGGTGAGGTTGCCCGCCATGCCGTTCACGGAGTCGGTCAGGTCACGCCACACACCGGCGACGCCCGGCACCTGCGCCTGCCCGCCGAGGCGGCCCTCCGTACCCACCTCGCGGGCGACCCGGGTCACCTGGTCGGCGAAGGCGGACAGCTGGTCGACCATCGTGTTGATGGTGTTCTTCAGCTCCAGGATCTCGCCGCGCGCGTCGACGTCGATCTTCTGCGACAGGTCACCCCGCGCCACCGCGGTCGTCACCTGGGCGATCTGCCGTACCTGCGAAGTGAGGTTGCCGCCCATGAAGTTGACGGAGTCGGTGAGCTCCTTCCACGTACCGGACACCCCCGGCACCACGGCCTGACCGCCCAGCCGTCCCTCGGTGCCCACGTCCCGGGCCATCCGCGTCACCTGGTCCGCGAAGGCCGACAGCTGGTCGACCATCGTGTTCACGGTGTTCTTCAGCTGGAGCATCTCGCCGGAGACGTCCACGGTGACCTTCTGCGACAGGTCACCGTTGGCCACGGCCGTCGTCACCTGGGCGATGTTCCTCACCTGTCCGGTGAGATTCCGGAACGCGGTGTTGACGGAGTCGGTCAGGTCCTTCCACGTACCGGCGGCCCCGGGCACCTGCGCCTGCCCGCCCAGCTCACCCTCGACCCCGACCTCACGCGCCACCCGCGTGACCTCGGCACCGAACGCGGACAGCTGGTCCACCATCCCGTTGACGGTGTTCTTCAGCTCCAGCATCTCGCCGGCCACGTCCACGGTGACCTTCTGCGACAGGTCACCGTTGGCCACGGCCGTCGTCACGGCCGCGATGTCCCGCACCTGCGTGGTGAGGTTCCGGAAGACCGTGTTCACCGAATCGGTGAGGTCCTTCCACGTCCCCGCCGCACCCGGCACGTTCGCCTGCCCGCCGAGCTGTCCCTCGGCACCGACCTCGTTGGCCACGCGCGTGACCTCGTCCGCGAAGATCCGCAGCGTCTCGGTCATCTGGTTGATCGTGTCCGCGAGCTGCGCGACCTCGCCGCGCGCCGAGACCGTCACCTTCTGCGACAGGTCACCGCTGGCCACCGCGGTCGTCACCTGCGAGATGCCACGCACCTGGGCCGTCAGGTTGCCGGCCATCAGGTTCACCGAATCGGTGAGGTCCTTCCACACACCGGCCACACCGGGCACCTGCGCCTGCCCGCCCAGCTCGCCCTCGACGCCCACCTCGCGCGCGACTCGCGTCACCTCGGAGGAGAACGACGACAGCTGGTCCACCATCGTGTTGACGGTGTTCTTGAGCTCCAGCATCTCGCCGGCGACATGAACCGTGACCTTCCGGGACAAGTCACCCTTGGCGACCGCCGTCGTCACCAGCGCGATGTCCCGCACCTGGGCCGTCAGCCGGTACGCCATCGTGTTGACGGACTCGGTCAGGTCCTTCCATGAACCCGACATACCGCGCACCCGGGCCTGACCGCCCAGCTTGCCCTCGGTACCCACCTCGCTGGCCACCCGTGTGACCTCGTCGGTGAACGTCGAGAGCTGGTCGACCAGGTTGTTGACAGTCCGGCCGACCTTCAGGAACTCCCCGCGCAACGGATGCCCGGTCCCGTCCGGCGCCTGCGTCCGCAACTCCATGCGCGGCGACAGATCGCCCTCCGCCACCGCGGACAGCACCCGGCTGACCTCGGAGACAGGCCGTACGAGATCGTCGACCAGCGCGTTCGAGGCGTCGATGGCGGCCGCCCAGGAGCCCTCACAAGCGCCTGTTTCCAGCCGTTCCGTGAGCTTTCCCTCACGCCCCACCATGCGCCGGACACGCGACAATTCACCCGTCAAATGGAGATTCCGGTCGGCCACCTCGTTGAAGACCGCCGCGATCTCCGACATCACGCCGTCGCCGGAGACGGTGAGCCGCTTGCGGAAGTTCCCGTCGCGCATCGACACGAGAGCCGTCAGCAGTCTGTTCAGGGCGGCCGTGTCCACCGCGGTGGTCCCGTTGCGCGGTTTGCGCTGGTTGCTCGGGGACTGTCCGCCTTTCGCGCGCGTTTTAGTGCCCCGCGTCGCTGCGCCAGACTCCACTGTGTCCCTCCCGCAGGGGTCGACCGTTACTGCTGTGCTCAGATAAGACTGCTCGGCTTACCGGTTACTGCTGCGTATCCATGCCCGCTCTGCCAGGCCGCACCCGGGCTGCTGCCCACCATGTGCAAACCACACTCAGCCTGCCGGTACCTTCACCAGAAGCTTGCCCAGTGTTTCACCCCGGCTGAACCAGGCCATAACAGTTCGGCAGCTTCGCACATCGTCCGCACACCCTCCGGACGGAAACACTGCAGACCGGCATCCGCTCGGACGGGGAAGGTAAGTAACCTTGCATGCGGCTGTCCAGCCACGCCGGTCCGTCCGGCCTGGGCGGTGGCACGAGAACGAGCGGGCATCGGAGGGGCGGCCGCACACATGACCACCGGACTGATCCCTGGGGAACAGCCCCCGGACCCCGGGCCGACCAGTGGCCTGCCGCATCAGCGGCACGAGCTCGCCGGCCCGGGAGCCCAGCACGCCGACAACCGGTCGAGGAGTTCTGTGATCACCGCGCGCGCGGCCGCCAGCTTCGATCCCGTCGGGCGATCGGTCGCAAGCGCCCGCTCCTTCGTCCGCGACACCCTCCAGGGCTGGGGCTTCGCCGACATCGTCGACGACGCCGTGGTCCTCACCAGCGAACTGGTGACCAACGCCGTGGTGCACGCGGGCACCTCCGCGGACGTGCTGTGTCTGCGAAGCGACGAAGGCGTACGGATCGAGGTCGCCGACCGCTATCCGGAGCGTGAGATCCCCCTGCAGGGCCAGGCCGTCAACATGGGCAGCCCCGACAGCGAGGGCGGCCGCGGGCTCCAGCTGTGCGCGGCGCTGTCCGGCCGCTGGGGCGTGGAGTACACACCCACACACAAGCAGGTCTGGTTCCAACTCAACCTCCCCGAACGCCCGGTGGGCGCCCGGGCAGCGGGTCCTGCCCTGCCCGTCGACCTCCTCCCGCTCGCCGACGGCCGCGTCCGTGTCGCCGTCGTCCAGATCGACCGCACGGGCGCCCTGACGTCCTGGAACGAGGACGCCGAGGAACTCTTCGGTTACGCCGCCGAGCAGGTCATCGGCAAACCGCTGACCGACCTCGCCGCCTGGCCGCACACCCCGGGCACCGGCACCGGCATCGCGGAAGCCCTCCAACTCTCCCGCTGGGAAGGCAGTTACGGCATCAGAGACGCCAGCGGCCGCGTCAGCTCCGTGTACGCCTCCCACCTCCGCGTCCGCGACACCGGCGGTGAGCCCTCCACGGTCTGCCTCCTGGTCCGCGACCACGAACGGGCCGTCCTGCAGACGCCGTTGCGCGTCCCCGCCTCGGACACCGGATCCGCGTCCGACGGGCAGAGCACCGATCCCTTCGAGGTGTTCATCGGCTCCCCGGCCCCGGACGACCTCGACGGCCTCCTTCAGCGCACGGTCGAACGCGCACGCGACATGCTCGACGGCGACTCCGCCTTCCTGCTCCTCGCGACCGACGACGAGACGGAGTTGGAGGTGCGCGCGTCCACCGGCCTGCCCTCCGCCCGCCAGCGCTTCGCCCGCGTCCCCGTCGAGGCGGGCCCCGGCCGCTACAGCTCGGCCCGCATGCCGGCCGTCCACGACGACCTCACGGCCGTACCGGGCGCCGTACCGTTGCTGAGCGGCACCGGCATGCGCTCGGTCGTCACGGTCCCTCTGAAGGTCGAGGGCCGCCTCACCGGCTCACTCGGCGTCGCCGCCGAGTCCCCCGGCAGATACTCGAACGAAGAGGCGCTTCGCCTCCAATTCGCGGCCGACCGCATCGCGTTGGCCGTCGAGTCCGCCCGCCTCGGCGAACTCGAACGCCTGCGCCGAGGCTCTCTGAGCTTCCTCGTCGAGGCCTCCGACCTCCTCGCCGGCACCCTGGACCGCGACCAGACGCTGGCTCTGATGGCCCAGATGACGGTCCCGACCCTGGCCACCTGGTGCGCCGTCTACACGATCGCCGACCAGGCCTCCGAGCCGTATCTGTCGTATGTCCTGCACGAGGACGAGGAACTGATCGACGGCATCAAGTCCTTGTTGTCGAAGATCTCCCCGCCCGACCCGGTCCCCACTCCCGGCGCACGCGTCTGGTCGGCCCCCGGCGCCGCGGCCCACCAGGCGGCCCTGCGCAGTTCCATGCGCAGCCTCGGCATGAGCGGCGGCCCGCCACAGCAGGTCACGTCGGGCATCGGCCCGACCCTCGCCACAGCATCCGCCGTCGGCGGCGAAACCGTGGTCCTCCCCCTGGTGGCCCGCAACCGAGTCATCGGCATGCTCACCCTCGGCAAGCCCACGGACGAACACTTCCGCCAGGAAATCCTGGAACTGGCCGAGGACCTCTCCCGCCGGGCCGCCCTCGCCCTCGACAACGCCCGCCTCTACTCCGAGCGCACGGCCATCAGCCAGTCCCTCCAGCGCAGCCTCCTGCCGCCCGAACTCCCCGAGATCGACGGCGTCGAGGTCGAGGTCATCTACCGCGCGGCCGGCGAGGGCAACGAGGTCGGCGGCGACTTCTACGACGTCTTCCCGATCCGCGACGGCGCGTACGGCTTCGCCATCGGCGACGTCTGCGGCACGGGCCCCAACGCGGCGGCGGTCACCGGCCTTGCCCGCCACGCCCTCCGGCTCCTGGCCCGCGAAGGCCTCAGCGGCCCAGCGGTCCTGGAGCGCCTGAACTCCGCCATCCTCGACGAGGGCGCCCGCAGCCGCTTCCTGACGCTCCTGTACGGCGAGTTGTGGCCCCAGCCGGACGGCAGCGCCCAGCTGAAGGTGGTCTGCGCCGGCCACCCCCTCCCGCTCCGCCTGCGCCAGGACGGCACGGTCGAACCGGCCGCCGAACCCCAGCCGCTCCTCGGCGTCATGGAGGACCTGGAGCTCTACGAGCAGTCGGTCACGCTCGATCCCGGCGACGTCCTTCTCTGCGTCACCGACGGCGTCACGGAACGCCGTGAAGGCACCCGCATGCTGGGCGACGACGGCCTCGCCGACGTCCTCACGACCTGCACGGGCCTCACGGCGGGCGCGGTCGCCGCCCGCATCATGCGCGCGGTCGAGCGCTTCGCCCAGGACGCCCCGTCCGACGACATGGCCATCCTCGCGATGCGCGTCCCCGGCCTTCACAAGGACTGAAAGAACCGAAGAGGGCATGAGAAAGGCCCTCGCCCGGAAGGGCGAGGGCCTTTTCTTGTGGAGCCCCCAAACGGAATCGAACCGTTGACCTTCTCCTTACCATGGAGACGCTCTACCGACTGAGCTATAGGGGCCAGTCACCTTTTCGGGGGTTTCCCCCCGCGGCAACGGAATAGATCATACCCCTAACAGGCCCGCACTCCCAACCACCCTCACGGGCCTCAGAAGGCGGGCTGCAGCAGCCCCCCAAGGGCATTGCACGCACCCACGATCCGCTGCATGTCCCGTTTGCCCAACGCGGCATCCACCGGCAACGCCAGCGTCTCATCGGCGGCCCGCTCGGTCTCCGGCAGGGACACGCACCGACGGTACTCGGGCAACCGATGCACAGGCGTCTTCACCGGCACCCGGCACTCAACACCCCTGGCCCGCACGGCCCGAGCAAAGGCATCCCGGTCCGGCCGCCCATTCCCCGGCACACGCACGACGTACTGCTGAAAGGTGTGCCCGTCCCCGCCGTCAGGCGTACGCACGCCCCTCAACTTCGTATCGAGATAGGCAGCCCGCTGCCTGCGCTGAGCGGTCTCGTCGTACGGCGCCTCGGACTCCCCCTCCTGGAGCACGAGCAGCCCATGCCGCTCCCCCACCCCGAGCAACCGCACCATGTCAGCCGGCCGACCAAAGCGGTGTACGACAACGACGGCCGCCGTCCGCGGAGTTACGGCCGCCTCGACAGCGGACGAGTCGAGACAGTACGTCACCGGATCTATGTCAGCGAAGACCGGAAGCGCCCCGGCCAGGACCACGGCCTCAGCGACTTCCACGTTCCCGAAGGCCGGAACGACAACCTCGTCACCGACTCCGACGCCGGCGGCCCTGAGCATTGCAGCAGTACCCATGTCGGCGATCGTGGTAGTGCAACGTGAACGTCAAGTAACGCACAACAAAAAAGGGTTGGACCCTGAACCGAAGTTCAGGATCCAACCCTTTCAAAAATTGTTCGGCGGCGTCCTACTCTCCCACAGGGTCCCCCCTGCAGTACCATCGGCGCTGTAAGGCTTAGCT
>NZ_JBXEJE010000044.1:0-82922 GCF_056820935.1 Streptomyces sp. Q2
GGGTGACGTGCAGGATCGTCGGCACGCCCGCCATCAGGCCGAGCGTGATGCGGTCACGGCGGGTCAGCAGGCGGTTGTGGCCCTGCGGAATCCGCCTCTGTGGTGTCGAGGCGCCCGGAGGCGGCGCCGTGGCCACCTCCGGGATCTTCGTGGTCGTTTCGGAGCTCATGGTTTCGGTGCTCATCCGCTTCAGAAGGGGGGTCGGTCTCAGTCGGACGCGAAGATCGTCTTCTTCTGGCGCTCGACCGACGACAAGATGCTGTCGACGTCCTTGGGGTTGCGGACGAAGTTCTGCAGCGCGGGCTGCATCACCGTCGAGGTGAAGTCCGGGCGGCTGTCGCGGTCCATGAACTGGGTGAGATGCTTCGCCTGGGTGATCATCTCGTAGCCCTTCTTCTGAAGGGTGCTGTACCCGGAGGTGTCGGCCTTCGTGGAGGCGGCGATAAGGCTCGGGTCGGCCTTCAGGTAGATCTCCTCGGCCTGGGGCGTGCCCAGGAATTCGAGCAGTTTGACGGAGCCGGCGTGGTTCTTGGGCTTCTTGCTGAGCATGATGCCGTCGGTCGGCGCCTCCACGGTGTCCTGACCGTAGGCCGGGTCGATCTCGGGGAAGGCGAAGAAGTCGAGGTCGTCCAGGTCTGCCTTGTTGCTGAACTGCTGGGCCACGAACATGCCAAGCATGTACATGCCGGCCTTCTTCGCCACCAGCGTCTGGGCGGCGTCCTGCCAGGTACGGCCGACCGCGCCCTCCTGGTGGTAGGGGAGGGTCTCGGCCCAGGTGTCGAAGACCTTGCGGACCTTCGCGTCGGTCCAGGAGGCCTTGCCCGCCATCAGCTCGACGTGGAAGTCGTAGCCGTTGAGGCGGAAGTTGATCTGGTCGAAGGAGCCCATCGCCGGCCAGGCGTCCTTGTCGCCGAAGGCGATCGGGACCAGGTCGTCCTTCTTCATCTGCTTGCACAGGGCGACGTACGCGTCCCAGGTGGTGGGGACCTCGTAACCGTGCTGCTGGAAGACGCTCTTGCGGTAGAAGACTGCCCAGGGAGACGTGGTCAGCGGCACCATGTAGTACTTGCCGTCCTGCCCCTTGCTGAGGTCGTGCACGGCACCGGGGAAGTTGCCCCCGATCGTCTTCCACACGTCGTCGATCGGGGTGGCCAGACCCTTGGCCGCGAAGAACTGCATCCGGTAGCCGGCGAACCACTGGAACACGTCGTCCGGCGTGCCCTGCAGGTAGGAGTTGATCTGCTCCTGGAACGTGTTGTGGTCCTTGGTGTTGAGGTCGACCGTGATCCCGGACTGCTTCGTGAAGGCCGCGTAGACGTCGCCGTACGCCTTCTTCGGGACGGCGTCGGACGCGTTGGACCCGACGGTGACGGTCTTGGAGTCGGCCGCGGTGCCACTGCCGGCGCAGGCGGACAGCAGCGGGATACCGGCACCCAGTACCGCGGCACCGCCGAGTCCGCGCAGCACGGCGCGGCGGCTGGTACCAGGCATGGGCTGACCGAGGGATGAACGGTGCATTTCGGCTCCTGAGAGGCTGTCACAACCCGGGGCATGGCGCTTCGGCTCAATGGGGGCGTGACGGGAAGCGGTCGACGATGCGACCAGAAACGAACGCGATCGGACAGATCCAATCGGCTGATGCGTCGAAGACTGAACTTTCCTGGGGCTCGCTGTCAAGACTCTGCGGAGCACGAGCCGGGCGAACCGCTCCTTTGGCAGCCGCGTGTCCTGGCGGTGAAAGAAATCGTGTGCGTGCCCTTGACGCGTGACTGCGGGACTGTCTAGATATGACCGCGTGGTCAGTGACCACGCGGTCATACATCTGACCTCGCCTGATGCAGGCTGCGGGCGGCGAGACATCAGGCAGCAGGCACGGCATACAGGAGCTCTCATGACACCAGTGACGGGGCGCGGCGCGGGCTCTCCCGCACCGCTCAGCGCGGACGTGGCCCGTGCGGCCGGCGTTTCGCGCAAGACGGTGTCGCGCGTACTCAACAACGAGCCCTACGTCTCCGACCCCGTCCGGCAACGGGTGCTCGAAGCCGCCGAGACCCTCGGGTACCGGCTGAATCACGCGGCCAGGGCCCTGGCCTCCGGGCGGAACCGTTCCATTGGTGTCGTCGCTCTGGGGACGGCGGGGTACGGAACCGCCATGCTCCTCGTGGGCATCGAGAAGGCCGTACGGGACGCCGGTTACGCACTGCGTGTGGTCAACACGGCGGACGGGGACCCCGAAGGCATTGCCGGCGCTGTGATGTCGCTTCTAGAACAGGGAGTTGACGGGATCGTCGTCTCGGAGCCCGTCGTGGAAGGAGAGGTCTCAGTCAGGATCGACGTGCCGGTCCTGTTCCTGGGCGCGCCCCCGTCCTTCCCCTCCGCCCGGACCCTGACGGTGGGCGTCGGCGCCCATACGCTGGCCCGGGCTGCCACTGATCACCTGCTGGACCTGGGGCACACGACCGTTCACCACCTCGCCGGTCCCGGGCGCTGGTACGCCTCCAAGGACCGTGTCGAGGGCTGGCGGGCGGCGTTGGCGGCACGGGGTGCGCACGAACCGCCGGTAATCCAGGGCGACTGGTCACCCGAATCCGGATACGCGGCAGGCCGCGAGCTGGCCGCGGACAGCTCGGTGACGGCGGTGTTCGCGGCGGGTGACGAGATGGCCATCGGCCTGATCCACGCCCTTCAGGAGGCCGGCCGCCGGGTGCCGGAGGACATCAGCGTGGTCGGCTTCGACGGCAACCCCGTCTTTGCCTACGTCAACCCACCCCTGACCACCGTGCGTCAGCCCTTCGACGCCGCGGCGCGACAGGGCATCAGGCTGCTCGTGCACGCCGTCGAGCAGCCGGAGAAGGATCTGCCCCCCGCGAGTGAACCACCGGTCGAACTCGTCGTCCGCGGCTCGACCGCACCCCCGCCCTCCCACCGGGGCCGGATGGTACCCAGCATCACCTGAGCTTCTACCCCGTGGCAGAACTCCATCGCCACCTCGACGCCGTTCGCGTTGTCGCCCCGGTCGACGTCACCCCTTTACTCCGCCGATCCACGCCGGGATCAGTCCGGTGCGCGGCGGGCAGCGAAACACGTCCCCATCCCTTCCCCCGGGAGCCGCAATGTCCCCTGCGCAGACAGGCGCCAGACCCGGCGCCGCTCCGCGTTCCCGTCCAGTCTTCCTCCTCATATTGACGTTCGCCCTGCTCGCCGCGATGGCGACGCTCGTTCTGCCGGCCGCCGGCCGGGCGGACGCTCTGTCTCGTCCGTCGCAGACGATGTACACGCCGCCGTCGAACGCGCCCTCACCGGGGTCGTACTATCCGCGGGCGATGCGTCTGCAGTACAACGGCTCCGCCAACGGCACGATGCTCGCCACCTTCGAGCAGTACACCTCCGGCACACCGGTCTTCCCGATCTACCGCAGCACCGACAACGGCAACTCCTGGACGAAGATCTCCGACGTCGCCGACACCCAGAACGGCTGGGGCATGCGCTGGCAGCCCGAACTGTTCGAACTGCCCACGACGATGGGCGGCTTCCCCGCAGGAACCATCCTCGCCGCCGGAGCCTCCGTCCCCGCCGACCGCTCAGCCATCAAGATCGATGTCTATGCCAGCACCGACCGCGGACAGACCTGGAGCTTCGTCAGCAACATCGCCACCGGGGGCCCGGCCTTCGACCAGAACGGCAATGGCAACACACCCGTGTGGGAGCCGTTCTTCCTCGTCTCCGGCGGCAAACTGATCGTCTACTACTCCGATCAGCGCGACCCCGACCACGGTCAGAAGATCGTGCACCAGGTCTCCACCGACCTCCGCACCTGGGGCCCGGTCGTGGACGACGTGGCGGTGCCCACCTTCAGCCAACGCCCGGGTATGGCCACCGTCGCGAGGCTGCCCAACGGGAACTACGTCATGACGTACGAGTACGGCGGCTCCCCTGCCGGCAACTTCGCCGTCTACTACAAGATCTCCTCCGACCCGGAGGCGTTCGACTCCGTCACGGGCATTCCCCTGCGGTCGACGGACGGCCTGGTTCCCACCAGCACGCCCTACATCACCTGGCTTCCCACCGGCGGTCCGAACGGCACCCTCGTCGTCGGCGCCTACAGCACGAGCGACCTGTTCCTCAACACCGAGAACGGCGCCGCGAACACCTGGACCCGCATCAACTCCAACGTCGCCGGCGGCTACAGCCGGGGCATGCTCCCGCTGACCGACGGCCACAGCCTGATGGTGTTCAGCGGGGGGAGTGCGCGCAGCACCGGCGTCAACCCGGTCACGTACAGCACCATCGACCTGGGCGGCGGCATCTCCGACGGGGCCACCTACACCCTCTCCAACGCCAACAGCGGCCTCAGGCTGACCATTTCGGGCGGTTCCACCAGCAACGGGGCCTCCGCCACACAGCAGAACTCCACCAGTGCCACCGACCAGCGGTGGCGCTTCGTCCAGCAGCCGTCCGGCTACTTCAAGATCTTCAACGTGGCCAGTGGCAAGGTCCTGGGCGTGGAGAACCAGTCCACCACCAACGGTGCCAGGATCCTCCAGTGGGACGACAACGGCACCCTCGACCACGAATGGGCCGTCTCGCCGCACCAGGCCGGCGGCTACACGATCACCAACCGTGTGACCGGCAAGTACCTCGAAATCCCGAACGCCTCCACCGCCACCGGCACCACCGCCGTCCAGTGGAGCGCCACGAGCTGCGGCTGCCAGCGCTGGGACTTCACCCAGACCGCCTTGCCGCCCCTGGGCACGGGGCAGTACGTCCTCGTCAACAAGAACAGCGGCAAGTACCTCGACATCCCCCAAAGCTCCACCACCACCGGCACAGGCGCCAACCAGTGGCAGAACTCCGCCTGCTCGTGCCAGCTGTTCACCTTCCAGTCCGCCGGCGGCGGAGCCTGGACCATCAAGAACGGCAACAGCAACCTCAACCTGGACATCCGCGACGGCTCCACCACCGCAGGCGCCGCCGTCGTCCAGAACACACCCTCCGCCGCCGACTCACAGAAATGGACGCTCGTCGAGGCGGGTGACGGCTACTACGAACTCAAGAACGTCAAGAGTGGTTTCCACGCCGGCGTCGCCCAGTCCTCCACCAGCAACGGCGCCGCCGTCGTCCAGTGGAACGACGTGAACATCGACGACCAGCTCTGGAAGATCGTCCGAATCAACTGACCGGTAACCGGCCCCTTCCGCAGAGCCTCCTGCCAGCGCAGGGTCGCAGGGCGACCTGTGTGTCAGGAGGCCTGTGCCGTTCGATGCCGGATTCGCATGCAGTGACTCTCCCTCAATCTGAGGGCGCGGAGGAGGCCAGCACGCCGGACGAGCTCTACCTAGTGCTGTGACCGCATAGGTTCGCCGGGTCGGCGGTCGTGGCGGTTGCATGTGCGGTGACATCCGATCCGACCGCTGGAGGCGCGGTGGCCGAGCCCGTCCGTGTACGCAGACTGACCGACCACGAGGGGCAGAAGCTGCGGCAGATCGTGCGCCGGGGCAGCACGAGTTCGGTGCGCTACCGGCGGGCGATGATGCTGCCGGCCTCCGCTGGAGGGGGCACCGGCAGCGGATGATCAGGCGGATCCCGGCCGGCCCGCGGAGCGGGTACGTGCGGCGCTGATGTGTCCTCAGACGCCCGCTTCCACCAGGTCGTCGGTATGGAAGGTGCGGCGGTAGGAGGCGGGTGAGACACCGAAGGCGGTTCGCATGTGGGCGCGCAGGGAGTTGGCGGAGCCGAAGCCGCAGCGGTGGGCGACCAGGTCGATGGACAGGTCGGTGGTCTCCAGCAACTGCTTGGCCAGTTCCAGGCGTTGCGCGGTGAGCCACTGCACGGGGGTCATGCCGACCTCGTCGCGGAAGCGGCGGGTGAAGGAGCGCAGGCTCATCCGGGCGTGTTCGGCCAGGCGGTTCAGGGAGAGGGGTTCGCCGAGGTGTTCCAGGGCCCAGGCGCGGGTGGCGGTGGTGGTGGCGACGGTGGGTTCGGGCACCGGGCGGTCGATGTACTGGGCCTGGCCGCCGTCCCGCCAGGGCGGGACGACGCACGCGCGGGCGGCGCGGTTGGCGGCGGCGGCGCCGTGGTCGTGGCGGATCATGTGCAGGCACAGGTCGATGCCGGCGGCGACGCCCGCGGAGGTCAGGACGTCGCCGTCGTCGACGAAGAGGACGTCCTCGTCGACCTTGACGCGGGGGTAGGCGCGGCGGAACTCGGGGGCGAGGTTCCAGTGGGTGGTGGCGGGCCGGCCGTCGAGGAGGCCCGCGGCGGCCAGGACGTAGGAGCCGGTGCAGATGGACACCAGGCGGGTGCCGGGCCGGATGCCGGCGATGGCCGCGGTGACCTCGGGCGGCAGCGGGCCGCCGCGGCCCAGCTCGGGCATGGCGTGCGTGGGCGGGACGATCACGGTGTCCGCGGCGGCCAGGGCCTCGGGACCGGCCGCGGGCTGCACGGTGAACCCGGCGTCGCTGAGCACCGGGGCGCCGTCGGCGGTGCAGACGGTGACCTCGTACAGCGGGCGTGAACCGGCGTCCAGGACGCTGCCGAAGACGCGGGAGGGGATGCCGAGTTCGAAGGGCGGGACGCCGGGCAGGGCGAGGACGGCGATGCGGTGCCGCCCGGCCGCGTCGGCGCTCGGGTCGGGGCGGGGGTCGGTGCACTGCCACTGCATCTCGCTCATGGCCAGATCCTGTCACATAGTGGCCAGACGGCCAACACCATGATGGGGGCGGATGCCGGATCGTGGACTGCGTCGCGCCGGGAAGGGCCCGGGCGGCCGGTATCCGATCAAGACGGAAAAGAGTGAGGCGGACAGCATGCGTGCGGTGGTCGTGGAGCAGTGGGGCGGACCGGAAGTGCTCGTGGAGCGTGAGGTCGCCCGGCCCGAGCCGGGACTGAACGAGGTCCTGGTGCGGGTCCACGCGGCCGGTGTGAACCCGGTGGACTTCAAGACCCGGGCCAGCGGGGCCCTGATCGAGTGGGGCGAGGTCCCGGCGGTCGGCTGGGACGTCTCCGGCACCGTGGAGGCCGTCGGACCGGGCGTGGGAATGTTCCGCCCCGGGGACGAGGTGTACGGCATGCCGCTGTTCCCGCGGCAGGCCGGCGCCTACGCCGAGTACGTCGTCGCCCCGGCCCGCCACCTCGCGCCCAAGCCGGCGAACCTCACCCACGTGCAGGCGGCGGCGCTGCCACTGGCCGCGCTGACCGCCTGGCAGGCCCTGGTGGACACCGCCGGGGTGCGCGCCGGTGAGCGGGTGCTGGTGCACGCGGCGGCCGGCGGGGTCGGCCACCTGGCCGTGCAGATCGCCAAGGCCCGCGGCGCGTACGTCATCGGCACGGCCAGCGCCGGCAAGCACGACCTGCTGCGGCAGCTGGGCGCGGACGAGGTGATCGACTACCACACGGTCCGCTTCGAGGACGCCGTCGCGGACGTGGACGTGGTGCTGGACGGGCTCGGCGGCCAGATCGCCGAGCGGTCCCTGACGGTGCTGCGCCCGGGCGGCCGGCTGATCACCCTGCCCGGCCCCGACGACGTCCCCGCCGACGTCCCCGGCCACGTGCGGGCGGTGTGGATGCTGGTCGAGCCCGACCACCTGGGTCTGCGCGAGATCGCCGCCCTGGCCGAGCGGGGCGCGCTCACGCCCGTGGTCGAGACCGTCGTCCCGCTGGCCGAGGCCGCGAAGGCGCACGAGATCGGCGAGCAGGGCCGCACCACCGGGAAGATCGTCCTGAGCGTCGCCTGACGCCGGCCGCCCCGGCCGGGTCGGCTGCGGGCAGGTGGAGCGGGACCGGAACCCCGGGACCGACCGGTCCCGGGGTTCCGGGCGCGGCCGAACGGGACGGGGCGGACCTGCGGGCACGGCCGGCTGCTGTGCCGTGACCCCGCTGACGCCATGTGCGGCGAACAGTTCGCGGGCTGCGGTCATGATGCGCTCACGCTTGGCCTGCTTGGCCCGCTCGCGGCGCCCGATCGGCATGTGACCGCGTCCCATGGGACCTCCCTTGACAATAATTCTGAGTAGACTCATAATTGAGTGCAATCGGATTAATGGGGTGAGGCGAGGCCCCATGCCACGCCGAATTGGCCGATCTGGCCTCACGCCTGGATAAGCAGGATGAAGACAAGGAGTAGCGCCCCATGCGAGCGTTCGTCATCACCAAGTACAAGGAGCCGCTGCAGGAGGCGGACGTCCCCGAGCCCACCGTCGGGGAGCACGACGTGCTCGTCCGGGTGGAGGCTGCCGGGCTGAATCAGCTGGATGAGAAGATCCGCGCCGGTGAGTTGAAGCAGATCCTGCCCTACAAGCTGCCGCTGATCCTGGGCAACGATGTCGCGGGCACTGTCATCAGTGTCGGGACGGCGGTTCGCGGCTTCAAGCCCGGAGACGAGGTCTACGGTCGGCCCGACCAGGACCGCATCGGCACCTTCGCCGAACGCATCGCCGTCGCGGAGGGCGACCTGGCGCTCAAGCCCGCCTCGATCAGCATGAATGAGGCCGGCTCGCTGCCGCTGGTGGCGCTCACAGCGTGGCAGGCGCTGGTGGAGCGCGGGAACGTGCGGCCCGGGCAGAAGGTTCTCATCCATGCCGGCGCCGGCGGAGTCGGTTCGGTCGCGATCCAGCTCGCCGCGCACCTCGGTGCGCACGTCGCCACGACCGCCAGCGCGTCCAACGCGGACTTCGTGCGCGCGCGCGGCGCGGACACGGTGATCGATTACCGCACCCAGGACTTCGAGCAGCTCCTGACCGGCTACGACCTGGTGTTGGACAGCCTCGGTGGGGAGACTCTCGAGAAGTCCCTGCGGGTGCTCAAGCCCGGCGGCAAAGCCATCGAGATCGCTGGTCCCCCGGAGCCCACTTTCGCGCGCGAGGCCGGCCTCAACCCGTTGCTGCGCCTGGGGGTCGCCGTCCTGAGCCGCAAGATCCGCAAGCAGGCGAAGAAGCTCGGCGTGACGTATGAGTTCCTGCTCATGCGCGCCAGCGGCGACCAGCTCCGCCAGATCACCACCCTCATCGACCAGGGCGTGGTGCGTCCGGTCGTGGGAAAGGTGGTCGGCTTCGACCAGACCCCGCAGGCGCTGCAGTCCCTGTCCCAGGGCGGCATCCGCGGCAAGGCCGTCATCGGCAGCAGCTGACCTGCCGCAACCGCGACGGGCGACACAGAACGCACGAGGACACCACCCATGTCTGTCGCCTCCCAGTCGGTCGGACGGCGCGAGCGGAAAAAGCAGGAGAAACTCGGCCGTATTGTCGCTGCCGCCAGTGAGCTGTTCGCCGAGCACGGCGTCGATGAGGTCACGACCCAGCAGATCGCTGACCAGGCCGACATCGGCACCGGGACCTTGTTCCTTTATGTCAAGACCAAGGGCGAACTCCTGCTGCTTGTCCAGAACGCCAAGTACGCCGAAGCACTTGAGCAGGGCCGGGCGGACGCCGAGACCGTCCCGGGCGTGCTGGACGCGGTGATGGCGATCGTCCGGCCGATCGTCGAGTGCAACCGCATCCAGATCGACAACGGACGCACCTACCTGCGAGAGATGGTCTTCGGCGACCCCGAGGAGCCCCGGCACAGCGCGGCACTGGCCATCGTCGCGCAGACCGAGGAGGCCGTCGCCGCCGTGCTGCGCCGAGACGAACGGGTCGCAGAGGGCGACGCCGCGACGCTGGCACACATCATGTCCGCCGTGATGTTCCTCAGCATGGCGGCGAGCGTGAACATCGCCTTGAGCGTCGAGGAGATCGTGCAGGACATCCGCAGGCAGGTCGACCTCCTGCTGCCTCGCTGAAGCGCGGCCCCAGCCTCAGGCCCAGGCAACCATCCGGATAGTCCTCGGCCGCGCCATGGCCCGAATCCCCAAATGGCAGATCATCCGGCTTTCGCTGCCCATACCGGCATGACTGGACGGGTGGGGCGGCCGGCCGGAGGACTACCGCCACCGCGTGCTGCTGGGATTCCGGAGATTGCCCACCTACGTGGCGTCGAGTCCCCGTCGCACAGTCCCTTACCCCAGGATTCCGGGGCGAGGCCCGTGTGGTGCGGTCAGGGCTTTGTGGGTCGATTCAGCAGTTCAAGGGCGCCTTCGACGCGATGATGCCGTCCTACCGCGTCGTGCGTGGCGCAGGCGGCCAGGTCGGGGCGCTCGTAGGGCTGCCGGCAGACATGGCAGTCGTAGGTGACCACCCCACCACTCGAACGCCGCCCGGTTGTCCATGGGCGCATCACGCCAGTCCCGCCTGCCTCGCGCGAACCACAGGAAGTCGAAGTACGTGCGCAGGTCCCGGGCATGGGCGGCCTGGGTGTTCCACGGCGAAGACGCCAGCCACACCGAGAAATACCGGTTCAGCGCCACGTCGTACACGCCCGCCGGACTGATCAGGAACGGCTGCCCCTCGGGCACCCCCAGATCATCCAACCCCTCACCGAGATCGGCCAACAGGGAGCTGAACTCCCGTGCTCGCCAACCGGTGATCGACATGACGCTGGGCGATAGTCCGTGGACAGCTCAACAGCGCATAACAGAAGTGGGACGGTTACCGCGCCCTGGCCGGCCGGTGGGCCGACGGCCGTGTCGCCCTACGGAGCCGCAACGGCAGCGATCTAGTGCTGTGACCGCGTAGGTTCGCCGGGTTGGATCAGGCTGCGGTTGTGAGGGGGCGTCCGCCCCATCGGGTGCCTTTCTCGCTGCGGATGCGGGCGCGTTCCTTGCGTTCGGCGGCCAGGACGTCGCAGTGGCGGGCATTGGCGTTGCGCCAGCGGAGGTAGGAGTGCAGGGCCCTGGTCTGGACGGTGTGGTTGGGGTGGTGGGAGTTGGCGATGGTGAACTGCCGCAGTGGTCCGAAGTGCGCCTCGATCGGGTTCGCCCAGGAGGCGTAGGTCGGGGTGAAGCACAGCTCGACCTTGTGCTTCTTTGCCCAGCGGCGGATGTCGGCGCCCTTGTGGGCGGACAGGTTGTCCAGGATCACGTAGATCGGTGCGCCGTCGGGCCGGGCGGCGCGGATCGATTTCAGCGCGGCCAGCGTGTTCCCGGCACCCTTCTTGCGGCGGTTCACGCCCCACAGACGGTCGTCGCCCACCAAGTAGCAGCCATGGAAGTACCGGACGCCGTGGGTGCGATGGTAGGTGGCCGGCAGCCGGTCGGGCCGGGTCTGTTCGGCCCAGCAGCTGCCGCCGATGGGCCGGATCCCGAGTGGGCCGAACTCATCGAAGGCGAATACCCGGTCCGGGAAACGGTCCAGGACGTGCTCGATACGGTCCAGCTTCGTCTCCCGTTCGGGGTCCGGGGACTCCTTCCAGGTCTTGGTGCGCTGGAAGGTGACGCCGCGGCGGGCGAGCAGGCACCGTAACGCCTCATGGCCGATGCGAATCACCCGGCCGTGGACTTTGCGCAGGTAGGCGACGAGCTTGCGCAGTGACCAGCGAGTAAAAGGCTGGCCGAGCTTGACCGGGCGGGTGGTGGCCGTCTGGACGACGAAGTCCTCTTCGTCAGACTTGAGTTGGCGGGGACGGCCTCCCGCCCACCGAGGGTCCAGGCAGGCCAGGCCCTTCTCGTTGAACGCGGGGATCACATCCCGGACGGTGTCCTCGTCGGCGGCGCCGACCGCCTGAGCGACAGCGCTCACGTGATCCGGTGGGAGGACCGCGGCGACCGCGACCACGCCCAGCCCGACGAGGATGACCTTCAGGCGAGGCTTGCGGTGGAGGGGGTGACGGGGGCCATCATGACTTGAGGGCGTCAGCATTGTGCCGTCCTATCTGCCGCGAGAGCGGCGGTCCGGCCGCCAGGCGTCCGCAGGATGCTGGCTAGGCATGGGCGCCTGGTGGCCGTTCAACTGATGCGCCCAGTCTCACGAACCCCTTGCGGCCGCAGAAGGGGGTCGAGACAATCCGGAGACAACACGCACGCATCGGAACACATTGCATGAGGGGGCCATGCCGCGCCGTCCCACTCCGCTCAAGCCGGAAGACGGCCCGCGCGCCCGTTTCGCATTGGCCCTACGGCAGTTGCGCGACGAAGCCGGCTTCGACGCACCACCCGTGGACGTCATCGCCGCCCGGACTGGCATCCCCAGAGCCACGCTGTACCACGCCATGCGCGGGACGCGCGTGCCCACGCTCCCAGTGCTCGCTGCGCTCGTCCGCGCCTACGGGGGCGACGAGGCTGAGTGGACCAAGTTCCGCAGCAAGGTTGAGGACGAGCTCGAAAGTGAACGCCTCGAACTGAGGGCGTTGCTCGGCCAGGAGAGGCCGCCGCATGACGGGGACCAGGGAGAACCGAGAGAGGGCTGGACAGGCGGCACGCTCTTCAACGGGGGCCCGTCCCGTGAGCAACACATGCACATGTTGATTTCCGCGCTGGCCGACTTGGATGACCCGTATGCCCGCAATCTCGTCGACGAAGGGACTATCGACGAATACGTGCGCGAACGGCCTCTCGATCCTGAAAGGCGGCGCCTGAACAAGGAGGCGCGTCAGAAGGCGCTGGCGCGGATCGCGGCCTCCGAGGCGGCTGAGGACGCACACGCTTCCGCTACGCAGTGGGCCGACTGGCGGCGCCTTGCCGGTAACCCGCGGATCCGAACCATCGCGATCGATGCGCGACTCTCGTTCAAGGTGGTGAGCGAGGTCCTGCGAGGCCTGGTGGATCCCGGCGCGGAGCCAGAGATCGTCGAGGCTGTGTTCGACGTGCTACGCACGCATGCCGGACGCGAGAGTCTCATCCTCGGCTCCGTTGTGCCGTACGCCTCGGATGAATAGCCACCTGGGACAGCGTTCAGTCGGCTCATCAGGGATGCGGGCTACTATCTGCACAGACGACCGCTGGTTTTGGGCCGGGTCACTCCAAGATCGATCTTTTGGAGCCGGCCCCATGGAAGAGTTCTCGCTTCCCGAGGACATCACCGCCCTCAACGACGAAGAGCTGGACGCCCTCCTCGAAGGTGCCGTGCCCGCCTTCGACTCGAAGGCGGGCAGCACCACCGTCACCTCCGACGACCTCACCCAGCTCCGCGAGCCGGCCACGGCATTCGTCGCCAACCCGCGGCACGTGCGCGCGGCGGAGCACCGGCTGGCCAAAGCCCAGCGCGCCCTGTCCCGTACCCAGAAGGGATTGGGGCGGCGGGTGGCCCGGCTGCAGCGTGAGCTGTGTGCCCGGAGAAAAGGAAGCGCAGTGTGTCGGTGTCACGCCGTAGCGTGAGGTCTCATGAACTTCAGGTACATACCGCCAGTTGAGGCGGAACAGATTCGGCAGTTGCCGACTCGGGATGTCGCGCTCCTTCTTCTGCAGCACCTCGCAAGCGGCACCGGCTATCTGCAGTACGTGGGGACGATGGGGTCGGCACGGCAAGCGTTCCAGGAAGAGCCGGACACGGACGCGCTCGTGAATCATTTGTCCGATGCCTGGTGCTGGCTGGAAGCGCATGCGCTGCTGGCCCGGGAGCCCAGCCAGTCCGAGGCGTTCCGTCGGATCTCTCGCGACGGCATGGACTTGGCGAAGGACCCACAGGGCATCACACGGTTCGAGGCCCGTGAGCGGCTGTCCGGCCCGCTGCACCCTGCGCTGGAAGGAACAGTGCGCACCAACTTTCACCTGGGCGACTACGAGACGGCGTGCTTCGCCGCGATGAAAGCGGTCGAGGTCGCGGGATGCCTCCGGACTCGACAACTCCCTGGTCGGCGTGCACCTGATGCGTGCGGCGTTCCAGCCGCACAGGAACGGCAAAGGCGGGCCGCTCGCCGACGCCGGCGCTGAGGGCGGGGAGCAGGAGGCCGTGTCCGCGTTGCTCGCCGGTGCCATGGGCGCCTTCAAGAACCCGTCCAGCCATCGCACCGTCGACTTCGACGACCCGATCGAGGCAGCCGAGATCATCCAGTTCGCCGACCTGGTGCTGCGGCAGGTCGAACGGGCCAAGCGCCGCCAGGCTGCGGCGTAGGACAGTACGTGGCGTCGAGCGGGGCCCGGGATGATCCGTTCCGGTCCCGCTGCCGTTTTCCCGGCTGTTGGGGTCATCGGGCTTGTCCTCGTCTCTGGATCCCGCGGCCCGCCGTTGCCGATCGTTTGTGAGGCCAACGCCATTGATGGCACGATGAGTTGGGGCGAAAGGTGGGGGTTCGTGCAGGGTGACAGGCGGCAGATTCAGACGGCGGTCCTGGGTGGTGCGGGCTCGGAGGAGCCGCTGATGCTGCCGCTGGAGGCGATCGAGCTGGACGCCTTCCGACGCCGGCACGAGCACGACACGTTCTGGTGCGGGCTGCTGCTCGGAGGCTGCGGCAGCCAGTTGACGACGAAGCCGTACACCGACCGGGTCTGTTCCCTGTCAAGTTTCTACGTGTTGAGCTGCGGACGCGTGCAGTACCAGATAGCAGGACGGCGGGGGAGCGTCAGATGGCCCCGTTCGTGTAGGTGACGAGCGCGGCCCTGGTGCGATGAGGCGCGCTGCAACAGCTCGGCGAGAATCTTCTAGCCGATGTCGACGCGGAGGGAGAAAGTCCTTCGCTAGGTGCCGCTTCGAGGAAATCTTGGAAGCATATTCCGGAAGAAGCGGCCTAGCGTCTCGTGATGAATCCGGGGACTCCATCAGGGAGCCTCGAGAGCACGTCGGAGGACCCTATGAGCGAGCAGCCCGCCCTGTACGGTGACACGTCGACCGCAGCCCCGGCCCTGAAGCGGGTCCGGATCCATCATCTGCGCGAGATGAAGCAGCGTGGGCAGAAGTGGGCGATGCTCACGGCGTACGACGTGTACACCGCGGCGACCTTCGAGGAGGCCGGTATCCCGGTGCTGCTGATCGGGGACTCGGCGTCGAACAACGTTTTCGGCAACACGACGGCGTTGCCGGTGACCGTGGACGAACTGCTCCCGCTCGTACACGCGGTGTCCGGGGCGGCCCGGCGGGCGCTGGTGATCGCGGACCTGCCGTTCGGCTCGTACGAGGCGTCCGCGGAGCAGTGCTTCCACACGGCGGTGCGGTTCATGAAGGAGGCGGGCGCGCACGCGGTGAAACTGGAGGACGGCGAGGAGATGGTGCCGCAGGTGGAGCTGTTGACCCGGTCCGGGATCCCGGTGATGGCGCACATCGGGTTCACCCCGCAGTCCGAACACAGCCTCGGCGGCTACCGGGTGCAGGGGCGCGGTGAGGACGCGCAGCGGCTGGTGTCCGCGGCGAAGGCGCTGGAGGCGGCCGGTGCGTTCGCCGTGCTGATCGAGATGGTGCCCGAGGAGGTCGGTGCAGAGATCACGCGGAGCGTGGCGGTGCCGACGGTCGGCATCGGCGCGGGGAGCGGCTGTGACGCCCAGGTGCTGGTCTGGCAGGACATGGCGGGGCTGCGGACGGGGCGGATGCCGCGGTTCGTGAAGCAGTACGCCGACGTGCACGGCGTACTGCGCGACGCTGCCCGGGACTTCGGGGCCGATGTGGCGGCGGGGACGTTCCCGGCGCCGGAGCACACCTTCTGACCAGAGAACTCGGGCAGGTTAAAGGGCGGACGAGCAGCCGGAGCCGCTCGCCCGCCCCTCTTCCGTCGCGTGTCAGCGTGGCTCGGTCGCCGGCCAGGTGCGCGGGTAGGGCACGCGCAGTGACTTGGGCGGTACGGGGTGTGGTCGGCGGCGGCGTGGAGGCGTCCGTCGCGTAGGCCGGGATTCCGTCGCGGATCATCAGGGCGAATGCGAGGATCCGGCGGGCGCCGTACCAGACGGCGCCGTCGGGGTCGTCGACGAGGCGCTGGGCGCGGCGCAGGGCCCCGGCGAGGACCGGGCCGGGGTCGGTGGGGATCGGGCCGTGGGAGGGGAGGATCATGCGCGGGGCGAGGTCGGCCAGCCGTTTGAGGGAGGCGAGCGCGGTGGTGGCCACGTCGGGCCCGTCGAGGGCGAGGTTCACCCAGCCGACGTCGTAGTCCGAGCGCGCGTCCCCGACCACGAGGAGCCGCTCGTCCGGCTGTCACAGCGCGAGGTGGCCCGGGGTGTGACCGGGGGTGCGGACGACCTCCCAGTCGGTGTGCCCGAGGCGAAGGGCCTGCCCGTCGTCGAGCGGCATGTCGACGGTGTACGGGGCGACGGGCTGGTCGAGGTACTCGGCCGCGCAGCAGCCAGGGTCCCGGCGGCCGATCGCCTCGGCCTCCGGGGTTCCGG
The DNA here is from genome assembly GCF_056820935.1 of Streptomyces sp. Q2. NCBI lineage: Bacteria > Bacillati > Actinomycetota > Actinomycetes > Kitasatosporales > Streptomycetaceae > Streptomyces > Streptomyces sp. Q2. The sequence continues at coordinate 16,115 of NZ_JBXEJE010000044.1, forward strand.
CGGCGATGGCGGAGCCCTGGGCCTGGAGGAGGGCGTTGCCGCCGACGTGGTCGGAGTGCCAATGGGTGTTCACGACGAGGGCAATGTCCCCGGCGTGCGCGCGGGCTTAGGCAGAAGTCTCCTCCGCGTGCCCGACGAACCCGCTGTCGATCAGGGCGGGTTGCCGTCCGGTCAGCAGGAGTGTGTTGGCGTCGGGGAAGGGCCGCTGCCATCACGTCAGCCACGGGGGCAGGGACGGGGGAGACGGCTGGGGGCTCACTCGGCGGACCTGTTCACGCGGATCAACGTCTGCTGGCCGTTGGCGACGAGCTTGCGTTCCCCATCTTCTTGGACGCCGTACACCTCCCACTGGCAGACGGTCAGGGTGCGTCCGGGTTTGAGGACGTGCCGATCGCTTCGAGGTGGTCGCCGGAGGCGGGCGCGAGCAGGTTGATCTTGTACTCGACGGTGAGGACCTCTGAGTCCTCGGAGAACAGCGTGAGTGCCGCGTAGCCGCCGGCGCTGTCCGCTATGGCGCTGGTGGCGCCCGCGTGGACGTAGCCGTGCTGCTGGGTCACCTCAGGGCGGGCCGGGAGCACGATGTGCACGCGGTCGGGCCCAATGTGCGCGAGGCGCGCGCCGAGGTGGGCCATGAGGCCCTGGCGGTCGAAGCTGTCCTGAACGCGCTTCCGGACCGCAGGGCTCGCCTGTTCCTGCTGCGACTGGTCTCCCACGTACGTGCTCTCCTTCGGGTCCGTGTCGGGTGGAGCGGACTGGTTCCTCAGCCGGCCAGGCGTTCCACCAGCAGAAAGGCGCCGATGACGATCATCATGGCACCGCTGATGCGTGTGACGACCCGGGCTGCCGAGGGCCGGGTCTTCAGGACCGTGCGGGCCATGACGCCGACGCCGAGGTAGACGACGGCGCACGCGGTCAGGTGCACCATGCTGAGCAGCCCGGTCTGCGCGGCGACCGGCCAGCCGCCGGCAGTGTCGATGAACTGCGGAAACAGCGAGAAGTACAGCAGCAGCGCCTTCGGATTCAGGCCGCTGATCCCGGCCCCCTTGAGTATGACCTGCACGCGGGAGGCATCCGCGCTCTCTTCAGCGGCCGCCGGTATGGTCGGCTGCCGCAGAACACCCCAGCCCAGCCACAGCAGGTAGCCGGCCCCCGCCACCGTCAGGGCGGTGAGTGCGGCGGGGGAGCTCGCCACGATCACCGCGAGGCCGGCGACGGCCACCAGTGCGTAGGCCGCGTGTCCGGCGATCAGCCCGGTGACCGCCGGGACGACCGAGCGTTCCCGCAGTCTGGCGGAGATCGCGTAGGCCCAGTCCGCACCCGGGGTGAACACCAGCAGCAGGTCCACTGCGAGGAAGGCCGCCAGCGTCGTCGTATCCATCGATCGTTCCCTCTCGCGTTTCTTGCTCTGAGAGGGAAGGTTAGGTTCGATTTGCCCGAAGATGTTTGCGTCTTTGTCTCATGATCACGAGATATGAGACAGAATCTTCTCTGTGGATGCCCTAGACCGGAAGATTCTTACCGAGCTGCAGGTGGATGGCCGCCTGACCGTCACCGAGCTGGCTGCTCGTGTGAGGCTCAGCGTCTCGCCCTGCCATCGTCGCCTGCGCGACCTCGAACGCGAGGGCGCGATCCGCGGCTACCGCGCCGTCGTCGACCCGGCCGCCGTCGGCCTGAACTTCGAGGCGCTCGTCTTCGCCACCCTGCGCTGGGAGGCCCCCGACACCGTCACGGCCTTCGAAGAGGCCGTGAGCGCTGTCCCGCACGTCATCCAGGCGCAGCGCCTGTTCGGCGAGCCCGACTACCTGCTCCGTGTCGCCACCACCGACCTGGCCGCCTTCCAGCAGCTCTACGACCAGCAGCTCGCCCGACTGCCCGGGGTCCAGCGCCTGACCTCCACCCTCGTCATGAAGAACGTCGTCCACGACCGCCCCCTGCCTGAGTAGCCGCCTACCCGCGAACCCGGTTGCCACGAAGGCCAGGTCGGGAGTCTCTACCGGCCGTGCGCTGCGTGTACAGGCTGAGGAGCTCGTCGACGCGGTAGTCCGGCGACAGCAGAATCGGATCACCGGGTCGGATACCGGCCGACTCTTCGCGCTCCGCCAGGTCTGCCCACCCCTCCAACACGGGCACGTGTGGCGACACGCTCGGCGCCGTCTTGGGAACCCAGAACACACGCCACTTGCTCATCACCCCACCCTGCCAGGCCGCTTCAACACGCCGATTCAATAGGGAAGGTCTGCCACTTCGCCCATCACCCCGACACGGACACCACGCGGCCGCCGTGCGCGCGCCCGGCCCGCGACGTGACCAGCGCCGATCACCTCTACGTGAGGGCTGCTACCGAAGGGCTGCTGCGCGCCCAGGACCTTCCGGGCGAGGTGGTGTGCTCGCAGCCGGGGCCGGGGCTGGCCCCGGCTGGCTCCGTAGTGCAGCTGCGGCTCGGTGACGACACCGGGCTGACCATCCACATGAACGCGGCCGTTCCACCCAGCTGGGGAGGCCCGCAGGCCGCCGCCCGCATCGTGGTCGAAACCGGGGTACCGCTGAACCGCGCAACGCTGCAGCGCCTCCCGTACGTGCACCGCATCCGCTGCGACAGCCAGGGCACGAGCCGCCGCGTCCTGATCGGCACCGAGACCGCCCGCGGTATCCAGTGGTTCAGTCCCGATCAGTGCTCTATGGGCCTTGACGGCCTGGTGACACCCGCCCTCAACGACCTGCCGGACCGGCCCGTGGCTCGCCCACCGGGGCGTCCCAACGCGGAAACGCACGATCAGCTGGTCCGGATATCGCCGGAGATCCGCCGCCTCCTGCTGCGCCTGGCGACCGCACGCCAAGGCCGCGACATCGCCAACACCCGAAAGCTGATCAAAGAGTGCGACGACCTGCTGGAGCGCCGGACCCCCGCGCCGGCGGCATTGAAGCAAGCCCGTGACTCAGCCGAGCAGTGGCTGTTGGAGCGCGGCAAGGAGGTCGTCACTCGAGGGTCCAGAAGCGGAATCGTTGTCCTGACCGGCAATGCGGCGAAGCAGGAGCGGGAGAAGCGTGAGCGCAAGGCGCAGCAGGCCGCGTTCCAGCGGTAGGAATACCTGGTGGAGCTTGTACTGGCGCTGGAGCAGGAGCGCTTCGGCGACGTCAGGGCCCTGCTGAGGGCGATCTCTCAGCTGCCGGACAGTAGCGTGCCGCTGCCCCGGGCCCAGATCGACTTGCTGCAGGGGGCGCGGGCCCGCGCCTACGGCCACAAAGTGGGCGGGCTTCAGGACCAGGTATCGCGTAAGAAGTGGCTTCAACGGAACTGCCCAACCTGCAAGGCCAGTTCGGGCCAGGAGTGTTTCGACGACGACCCGGACGGTCAGCCGCTGCGGCGCTTTGGTGGCCACGACACACGACTCCGGCTGGTCATCGCATCCCGGGAAAGGCCGCAGCCCACAAACGGGCGCAAGGCAGTGGAAGCAAGCCCTCGCGGAGCAGCGGAACCACGACCGAGGCCCTGGCCCGGAGCGTGTCACACGTTTCGTGCCCCACCTGCAAGGCTCCGGCGGGGCGACCCGGCACGGCGCCGGGCAGCCACGAGGCTCGCTTTCTGTTCGCTCAGGCGCAGCGACGGCCCTGATCGAAGAGCAGCAGCATCGTCCGCGACACTGCACGCACGCGGTCAGGCCGATGGCGCGGTGGTGGGCGAGGCATGCTCGGTGGCTGGTCCAGCTGCTGCTGGCGGCGCCGCTGCTCGTTGCGCAGGTCTTCCACGTTCTTCGTGAGCTGGGCGAGGGCGGCGTCCGGCTCAGCGTCTTTCCCAGCCTCGACGTGGGCGGGCCTGTGGGCCCTCGGCGGCAACGGTGACGCGGCCCAGCGCGCCGGCATGGTGCGCGCCGTCAGCCGTGCAGGCCGTACAGCGCAAGCTCGCGTAGCGGAAACGCCTGAGCGAGCGCATGACCAATTCGTTCGAGTCGCTGCTGACTACTAATAGTCACCGATGCCGGTGTCGCCGCTCCTGCAGCTTCTTCATCTGCTCCTCGAGGAGTTTGCTGCGCCCCTGGGTCTTGTGGCGCGCCTTGCTGCTCTGGCCGCCCTGGCCTCCGTGTCGCAGCTTGTCAGCCATGTCCTTGGCCCGCTGCCTCATCTCTTCTGCCCCCATGACCGCACCTCCGGCAATGCTGTTGGTCCTCTGCTCAGATTGGCATCCGGTCAGGGTCCTCGCATCTGGCAGCGGCGTCACAGTGCCGCGTTCAAGGTGCCGATTCCTCCGTTCCTTCGGGTCTCTCGCCCGCGGGAGCAAGGGCTTGGGCCAACGCCGCCAACCCCGCCTGCCAGCAGATGGCATCAATCACCTCAGTCAGCTGGTCACTCAGCACCCGGCAGCCGCCGTATCTCGCTGCCGGAGTCCTGACCGGTCTCTCCCCACCGCTCATACTCACCTCTACCGGGCGACCGCGCGGCCCCGAACACCATTTCGCCCCGCGCCCGCCACGACGATGGCCACTGCCGAACCGACGACCATCCAGCACAACGTGCGATCACCGCCCAGGACAACGGCAATACCAACGGCACCACACCATCGGCCCAGCCTGCGCCCCGTGGAATGGCGTTTCCAGCTACTGGTGGCACGGCCTGTAAGGCTTCGATGGCGGCGGGTCCGACACGCCGCCGTTATTGCGGGGGCAGGGCGTGGTCCTTGCCGGTCAATGCTTGTGACCGCGTACCTGTCAGCAGCTGGCGCCACGCTGCGGCCGTTTGAGCCATGTCCGCCTGACGTCAGTGATCAGCCTGCCGCTCGGCCACAGTCGGCGAGGAATTCGTCTTGCACGCGGCGTGCGGGATGCGTCTTGGAGCAGTTGGGTGCGGATGCGCATGAAGGGCACGCAGCCGCACCGGTAGGCGTTCGCGTCCGCTGCAGTGCTACCACGGCGAAGAGTCGTACCTTCGTTTGGTCGCAGGTGGTAGGGCTACTCGCACCTGCAAGCCTGCGTCGCAGCGAGGGACAGCGCCGACGGGACCACGCAGAGACAGATGGCAAGGGGTTGGTCGTGATGACCGTGGCGACACAGCAGGGTGGCGGGGGAGGTTCCAGCGGCCTCTACGACGTTCTGGAACTCATTCTCGACCGAGGGCTGGTGATCGACGCGTTCATCCGGGTCTCCCTTGTCGGTATCGAGATACTCAAGATCGACATACGGATCGTGGTCGCCAGCGTCGACACCTACCTGCGCTTCGCCGAGGCGTGCAACCGTCTCGATCTGGAGGCGGGGCCGCGCAAGCCTGCCGGGCTTACCGAGCTCACGGGGCAAGCCACTGAGTCCGGCGCCCGCGGCAAGACCAAGGGAGCCCTGTCCGGCGCCGCGGAGACGATCTCCGATGCCTTCCAGCAGTCCCGTGACGAGGGCAAGGAACGTCAGGGCGCCCGGCCCGCCGCGCGCCGGAGGGAGACAGAGCGGTGAGCACCTACATATACGGAATCGTTCGAGCCTCGCATTCCTCGCTCCCGCAGGACACGGACGGCATCGGAGACCCCCCGCGGCCGGTGCGGGTGCTGCACCAGGGCGAGCTGGCCGCGATCGTCAGCGATGCCCCCGAGGAACTGCGACCCAAGCGGCGTGACCTGCTCGCCCACCAGGGGGTACTGGATGTGGCCGGAGCGGATGGCGTAGTCCTGCCGATGCGGTTCGGAAGCGCCTCCCCCGACGATGACACGGTGACCACGGTCCTCGTCGAACGTGCGGAGCACTTCCTGGAGCGGCTGCGCACGCTGGACGGCAAGGCGGAGTACAACGTCAAGGCCAACCACAATGAAGAGGGCGTGCTGCACCTGGTGATGGCGGACAACGACGAGATCCGGTCGCTGGCGGAGGCAAACCGGCAAGCCGGCGGCGGGTCGCACGAGGAGAAGGTCCGGCTGGGGGAGATGGTGGCTGCTGCCGTCCAGGCGCGCGAGGCGACTGACGCGGGGCTGCTCCAGCAGGTGCTGGAGCCGACGGCCGAGGCGGTCAGCGTCGGCCCGCAGAGCACCGGCTGGCTGGCCAACATCTCCTTCCTGGTGGACCGCGGTTCAGCGGAGCAGTTCCTGACCGCAGTCGACGGACTCCGTCAGGAGCACCCGCACCTGGAACTGCGTGTCCACGGCCCGCTGCCGCCCTACAGCTTCGTCGACACCCCCTCGTCGCAGCAGGCCGAAGGCGGCACCGCGGAAGCATTCGGAGCCGAAACAGCCCAGCCGACCAACGGGTAACAAGCTGCGAAGCCTCATGCGCGGGCGGCTTCAGTCCTGCCCGAGCTGATCGGCCAGACGACAAGCCGTGCGCGCCCGGACCCACGGCGGAACTGCGGTACGAGCACCGCCGCTAGATCAGGGCTGGTTGACCTGCAATTCTCTTACCTATTGGCGTCCGCCCGGCCGGCCGCGAAAGGCACAAAACATATAAAGACTCCAAATTTGTTTATGAATGCCTGTGTGGGTTATGCGCGCCCGGATACTCGGGTGAGATGGCGCCGACATTGAGACGGCATGGAAGGCACAGCGGGCACACCGTGGCCGACCACGAGGTCGAGACCGGGCGGGGGACGGGTGCCGGGCCGGATGAGCAGGTGGAGCAGCGGGCGCCGGACAGTCCGAAGGACCTGCCGAAACGCTCCTGGGGAGCGGTGCTGAAAGGCACCCTGAAACGTCAAGCAGATGGTCCTGACGTCCTGAACATGACGGGCGACGCCTGTCGGCCTCTGCCACGCGGTGGCAGCCGATGCAGAGCTGGACGCGTCCCGGTGTGCCCTTTACGCTCCAACTGCCACTCCCCGCGATACAGGGCCCAGGCCGCTGATGACGTGGCCATCGACGGGGACGTCCCCGGATATCGCGGAGGGCTTTTTCCGATGGTGCGGCAAACTGTCTTGAGCGATGCGCGCGTGCGTGCGGTGAGCGAGGCACTGAGCCCGTACGCGTGGCGGGGCCTCACCTCCGAAATGGTCAGCCGTCTCGCGCTCGCCGCGATCAACGGACACGGAGCGGCCGACGCGCCACCGGTGGCCCGCCGTGACGTGCGGATGGGCGTACTCGTCGATTTCCTCAACGGCTGCCGGTGGCGCTCGCTGACGGCCGGCGCCGTGAGCCGTCAGCTGGTGAACGCTTTGGACATGTGGCGTCACGAGAGCCAATGGCTTGAGATCGAGTTGCGCTGGCTGCTGGATGGAGACGACTGAGCAAGGCCGCAGATGCCGTGCTGCGGTGTGGCTCAGGGGCGCTTCCTCACCTCTCGGGCTTGTCCAGGGGGCCGGGCCTGCCGCGCACGGGGCTCTCGGGTACGGGAATGCCCTCGCGCAGGTCGCGGGTGGTGGCCGCGGTCTTCTCGTACCAGTGGCCGTACCGTTCGGCGAGGGCCACAGCGGTGACGCCGTGCAGGAGGACGCTGAGACCTACGGTGATCGCGACCACTCTGCCCAGGAGTTCCAGCCCGGGGACGTGTTCCTCCACCACGAGCAGCGCCAGTACGACGGATGCGAGGCCGCGTGGCCCGAACCACCCGATGTACGCCACCGTGGGCGGCCGCAGCCTGCTCCCGGTGAGTGAGAGGGCCACCGGCAGCATCCTGACGACGGTGAGGCTGAGCACCGCGTACAGGACGATCCGCCAGCTCAGATGCTCCAGTGCGGGACCGAGCAGCACCGCCCCGAAGACCAGGAGGCTGATCGACGCGAGGAGTCCTCCGAGATTCTCGGCGAACTCGGCGGTGCGGTCCGGGTGGTCCTGCTCGTGGCCGGCCGGGTGGCGGCGCAGGGCGTACCCGAAGGCGAATCCGGCGACCCAGGCGGCGATGAAGCCGCTGCCGTCGGTGACGACGGCGAGTTCGTACGACGCTGCCGCGACGGCCAGCGGATAGGCCTGCCGCCATTCCCCCGACACCCATCGCCTGGCCCGGGACCACTGCAGCAGCCGGCCGCCGAGCCCACCGACCAGGAGACCCAGCGCGGTGCTCAGGACGAGCGCGCGCCAGAAGACGCCCGCCACGCCCTCTTCCGCGTAATGCGTGCCTGGGATGGCTGCCAGGAACAGGATGAAGAAGGGCAGCACCATGCCGTCGTTCAAACCGCTTTCGACGTTCAGGCCGTGCCGCACGAGCGCCGGGACGCGGGGACTGGACATGGCGGTTTTTCCGAGGGCGGCGTCGGTGGGGGCGAGGATGGCGGCGACGAGGGCGAGCTCCCACACCGTCAGCCCCGGCAGCAGGGGCCAGGCAAGCAGCCAGCCGGCCCCGATGCTCAGCGGCAGCCCGATGCTCAGCAGACGGCCCGGCAGGAAGCCACCGGTCACCAGGTCCCGCCTGCGTACCGTCATGGCGTCGGTGAACAGCACGAGCGCCAGGGTCGCTTCGAGGAGCGCGATGATCGGTGCGGCGTCCTGTGTCAGGTCAACGATGTCCAGCACAGCCGGCCCGAGAAGGATCCCGCCGCCGACGAAGACGATCGCCGACGACAGCGCCGTCGAGGACAGCCGGCGCGAGCCCAAGGCGTACGTGGCAGTGACGCCCGCCACCGCCACACCGGTCCAGGCGCCACTGCTCATGTTCTGGCCTCCGGATCCCTCTGCCGTCGCTCCCGGCGGACTGTCGACTCCTGCCCGGCTGCGGCCGCCCGCTGGCTTCGCATGAACGCGCCGGTGGCTTCCTTCTACAGGTCGGCGAAGGCTGCCCGCTGACGTCGCCGAGGACACGCCGGGTGCTGCCGCCCAGGCAGTGGAACGGCCAGGCCGCAGTCGCCCCACACCGGCTGCCATGGCCCGACGCAAGGGACCCACCCACCCAGGGACTCGCCGGCCCTCGTACGCCAGGTCTGACCTCGCCCCTCGTACGGCGCGGCCCCGGAGACACATCACTGCGCAACCAGCCCCAGAGTGCTGACCGCGGCTCGCCCGTACGGCCCGCCTGGGCGGGCCGTACGGCCGTGGAGCGGCGGAAATGGAGGCAGGTAATCCCCCAGGAGCCCTGGATGGAGCCCTCATGACCAGCCCGCACGAGCCGCACGAGCCGTCCGAGCCCGCTGCCGTCCCAGAGAGGAGTGCGGGCGATGCGGCGGGAAGTGAACCCAAGCACGGCTCGACGGCTGTACGGATCTCGCGGAAAACCGTCTCGGCGGTGCTCATCGTGCTCACCTGCATCCTGGTGCCGGTCGCGCTGCTCACGGTGTGGGTGCACGACATCGCGCTGGACACCGACCGGTACGTGGAGACGGTCTCGCCGCTCGCCTCGGATCCGGCGATCGAGGACGCGGCGGTCAAGCGCATCACCCATGCCGCGGACGTACGGGTGGACGGCAGCCAGGCCGCCGCGGACATCGCCGCCTGGCTCCAGTCGCAGGGCCCTCGATGCCGAGCGGGCGGCACCACAGCGGCCGGAGGGCGGCGAGTGACGTTCCGCCCAGTGCCTCGCCCGCCCTTCAGAGCGCGCCAGGACAGAGCGGATCCGCGCCCACGCATCCGCCGACCGCTCGGAGTCGGCCAAGTGAATTCCACCCGCCGGTGAAGCACGGCTCCGGCGAGGAGCCCCGGCCGGTCGGCTACTGGCGGGCCATGTGCATGCGCATCTCGCTGGGGGCGTCGACAATGAGGTCGCCGGACAGGTCGACGGTGACGCTGTGGAGGGTGCCGGTGAAGCGGAACGGTGCCCGGTAGTCGGGGGTGATGGCCGATCCGGGGTTGGCCCCGCAGGCCATGCCACCGGGGTTGAAGGCGATCGGGGTGGTGACCGTCATATCGGTCTCGCCGACGAGGCTCCCGTCGATGTACAGCTGGGCCCGGCCGGGTGCGCCCTTGCCGTGGGCGATGTCCGGCGCGCCGGTGGGCTCGAACTCGAAGCGCAGGGTGTGCCGCCCCTCGGGCACGCTCTCGCTGGAGGCCACGTGGTGCAGGGTCCGCTGGACGTAGTTGTGGGCGTAGTGGAGGTGGCCGTCCTTGAGGTAGAGGGACCAGCCGCCGGCGGTGGTGCCCTGGCAGAGCAGGACGCCCTGCGCGCCACCGGGCGGGATCTCTGCCTCGGCGGTGACGCTGTGCGGGCGGTTGAGGACCCGGGGCGCGACCGCGGCCGGCAGGGTCTGCGTGCCGGGCCGGAAGGTGTAGCTGGTGCGGGCCTCGGTGATCTGCGGACGCTCGGTCATGATGCGCTGCAGGACGCTGCCATCGATCGGCAGCACGTTGTACCTGCCGGCCTCCACGTACCACAGGGCGATCATCTCGATCAGTTTGCTGCGGTGCTCTTCGGCGAGGTTCCGGGTTTCAGCGATGTCCTCGTCGACGTGGTAGAGCTCCCAGTGGTGGGCGTCGAGGTCGTCGAGGTCTGCCATGGTGATCGGCGTGCCGAAGGGCCGCCCGGCCTCCTCGAATGAGGGGCCGGGCCAGGGGCACACCGCCCGCCACCCGTCGTGGTCGATCGCCCGGTGCCCGAGCATCTCGTAGTACTGGGTGCGGTGAAGGGACGCCGCACCGGCGTCGTCGAAGGTATGGGCGAAGCTGACCCCGTGCAGCGGCGCCTGGGTGACGCCCCGGATGGTCGCGGGCGGCTCGATCCCGAGCACGTCCAGGACGGTGGGGACCATGTCGATGATGTGCGCGAACTGGTCGCGGATCTCACCGCGGGTCCGGATGCCGTCGGGCCAGTGGACGAGGAAGGGATCGCTGACGCCGCCGCGGTACGTCTCCCGCTTCCAGCGACGGAAGGGGGTGTTGCCCGCCCACGTCCAGCCCCAGGGGTAGTGGTTGAACGTCTCCGGGCCGCCGAGTTCGTCGATCCTCGCCAGACTCTCCTCCAGCGACTCGGGCGCGTTGTTGAAGAACTGCAGCTCGTTGGCGGTACCGGTCACCCCGCCCTCGGCGCTCGCCCCGTTGTCGGAGACCACCATGATCAGCGTGTTGTCGAACTCGCCGGTCTCCTTCAGGAAGTCCAGCAGCCGCCCGATGTGGTGATCCGTGTGGCTGAGGAACCCGGCGTAGACCTCCATCATCCGCGCGGCCAGACGCCGCGCCTCGGGGGACAGCGACTCCCACGCGGGCACGTCCGGATCGTGCGGGGACAGCTGCGCGTCCGCATGCACCACGCCCAGCTGCTTCTGCCGGTCGAAGGTGTGCTCCCGGTAGGCGTCCCAGCCGTCGTCGAACCGGCCTCGGTAACGGTCCGCCCACTCCTTCGGCACATGGTGCGGGGCATGCGTCGCACCAGGGCACAGGTTCAGGTAGAACGGCTTGTCCGGTGCGACCTGCTTGGCGTCGGCGATGAACGACATCGCCCGCTCGACCAGGTCCTCCGTCAGGTGGTAGCCCTCATCCGGCGTCGCCGGAGGCTCGACCTGGTGGTTGTCGTATACCAGGTCCGGATACCACTGGCTCGTATCCCCGCCCAGGAACCCGTAGAACCGCTCGAAACCCCGCCCCAGCGGCCACCGCTCGTACGGGCCCGCGGCCGATTCATGCTCCGAGGGCATCAGGTGCCACTTGCCGACCATGTACGTGTTGTAGCCGTGCTCCAGCAGCATCTCGGAGAGGAACCCGTTCTCGAACGGGATCTGCCCGTTGTAGCCGGGATAGCCGGTGGCCAGCTCCGTGATCGCCGCCATCCCGTTCGCATGGTGGTTGCGGCCCGTCACGATGCACGAACGCGACGGCGAGCACAGCGCGGTGGTGTGCATGTTGCTGTACAGCAGCCCGCCCGCGGCCAACGCATCAAAAGTGGGGGTCTCGATCGGGCTCCCGTAACAGCCGAACTGCCCGTACCCAGTGTCGTCCAACACGATCATCAACACGTTCGGCGCACCCGGCACCGCCCGCACCGGCTGCGGCCACGCCGGACTCGACTCCTCCGTCGTCCGCCCCACCACCCCCGGAAACCCTTGCCCCGGCCTGTACTCACTCCACGACGTCTGCGACATTCCGGCCTCCGTCCCACCAGCCGGCGCGGACACCGGTGATGCTTCTGCATGCGGCTGTCACAACACCCTGTCGCCGACACCGGGATCCCAGTCGGATGGCCGAACAAGAAACCCTGCTGCCGGCAGCGGCTGGCGCGCGCCCGGGCACTTCCACGCTAGGCCGCCACCATCACCACGGCGACCGGGGGCGCGGTACCCGGACCCGGTCCGGAGAACGCACTACGTCGGGGCAGGGATGCCGATCCAGATGTGGCACACGCTCGCGTTGGGGGCGGAGTCGGTGATGTGGTCGAAGCCGCGCAGTAGAGGTGTCAGCTCCTGGGCGGCTCCGCACAGGGTGCACAGGCGGGTGCCCGGGTGCTCTGCCGGGGTCTGGTCCACATCGAGCGGCGGCGCGCCCTGTGGCGCTTTGCCACGCGGAACGGCACGCGGCCGCGAACCCTTACCCCGCGTAGGAGATGTATGTGGCGGTGCGGGCAGCCGCCTCGGTGTCCTGGCACCAAGAGTCGCTGCCCCAGCTGAAGAAGTTCAACAGCGTCATTGAGAGCGTCTTCTTCCGCGCGGCGATGGCGAACCTGGAGAACTCACTGAGCCCGGCATTGCTGGAGGCAGAGGTGAGCGGCCGTGGTCGCTGCCCGAGGCACCGGTGGAGGCCGTGAGCGAACGCGAGGTGTCCGGCCGTGGAGCGGGTGAGGTCGAGCGCGTCCGGGTCGGCGAAATGGTCAGCGTCCCGGTTCGCCGCGGAAAGTGCGACGGTGACGGCCTCGCCGGCCTTGAGATCGCGCGCGGAGTCGCAGCCCTGGCGGGCGTACCGGATCAGGACCCTACGCACCGACTGGTCGTCGGTGAGGTCGGCCTCCTGCTCCCAAGCGCGCTCTGTTGTGCTCGGCTCAGGCGGCCGGCCCCGGGGGCAATGTCCGAGCTCGTTGATAGCGTGCCGCGTCTGGTCGAGAAGATCACGAGAGGATGGCATCCGTGCAGGACGTGACGCGCCACGAGGCCAGCGCACAGCACATAGCCCAGGCACTCGACGACGTCAGCTGGCGGACCAGGGGGCGGTGGCACTGGATGCGCTACGACGACCCGTCCCCGGAGAAGTTGACGATGGCCCGCGCACAAGCGTAATGGCGGGGTTCTCTTTTGACGTGCAACCACCGCCGGCGAGGTCCTCCCTGGTCTCCACGTGCTCGCACGTGAGTGGCCGTGTCCTCGTTGCGGTTCCGGGTGAGGGCGGAAGCCGACAAGCCTGCCGCGCAGGCCGGAAACCACAGGGCGGCGGCCCCTCTCGTATCGCAGAATGAGGCGTGAGCGAACAAGCCCCGTTTGTCAGACCGTGGTTCCGCACGATGAGGGCGCGCGACCCCGCCGAGCCGCACCGCGCGGCCACCCCGCTTGAGCTGCTGTTCGACCTGTGTTTCGTCGTCGCCGTCGCGCAGGTCGCCGCGCAGCTCCACCATGCGGTGAGCGAGGACCACGCCTCGACGGGGGTCCTCAGCTATTTCGCCGTCTTCTTCGCCATCTGGTGGGCCTGGATGGGCTTCACCTGGTTCGCATCGGCGTACGACATCGATGACGTGCCGTACCGGCTGGCGGCCTTCGTTCAGATCGCCGGGGTTCTCGTCCTTGCTTCCGGTGTGCCGCGGGCCTTCGTGGACCACGACTTCACCATTCCGGTCGTCGGGTACACGGTCATGCGCCTGGGCCTGGTCGCGCTGTGGCTGCGGGCGGCCCGGGCCCACCCGGAAGCCCGGGCGACCGCTGTGCGCTACGCCGCCGGTCTCGTCGTAGTCCAGTGCGCCTGGATCGGCTGGCTCTTCCTGCCGGACGGCTCGCGCATGCCGCTCTTCGCCGTTCTGGCGATCTTCGACGTCGCCGTCCCGGTCTGGGCCGAGGCGGCAGGGCGGACGCCCTGGCATCCGCATCACATCGCCGAGCGGTTCGGGCTGTTCACGCTGATCGTCCTGGGTGAGTCGGTACTGGCGGCGACCGTGGCCGTGCAGCAGGCCCTGGACGCGCGGGAGGCGACCGCCGGCCTCTACGCCGTGGCGGCGGGCGGCCTGCTCATCGTCCTGTCGATGTGGTGGCTGTACTTCGCCAAGCCCGCCACCCTCTTCCTGACCTCCGACCGGGCCGCGTTCCCCTGGGGTTACGGTCACTACCTGGTCTTCGGCTCGGCGGCCGCGGTCGGCGCGGGCCTGGCAGTGAACGTCGACCACGTCACGCACCACACGGAGATCTCGGACGCCGCCGCGGGTGCGGCGGTCACGGTGCCGGTGGCGGTCTTCCTGCTCGTCCTCTACCTGCTGCACATCCGCCCGCACCACGCCCTGGCCGCGCATGCGCTGTTGATTCCGGGCACCGCGGTAGTGGTTCTCGCCCTGACCTTCACCGATGTTCCGGTGCCTGCCACCGGCGTGGCGGTCGCCGCACTGGCCGCGGTGTCCGTGACGGTTTCCCAGCGCCGCGAAACCCACGAGCCGCCCAGCTCTCGGACAGCACACAACTGATCCCCAGGAACAGTGCGGAACGTGGGGAACAGTCAGGCGGTCGCCCTCCCCGCGAGTGCAGGGAGGGCGACCGCCTGGAGTCGGTGTTCGCGGTGGCTCAGACCTTCGCCTCGGCGACCTCCGCGGTGTTCGTCGGGCCCTCGGTGGCCAGCACCTCCTGGGCGGTGGTGCCCTGGCGCGGGATGAAGGAGGCGACGAAGAAGGCGAGTACGGCCGCGCCCGCACCGATGGCCATGACCACCTTGAAGCCGTTCTCGGAGGGGAGGGGGAAGCCGCCGAAGTCGGTGGTCATCTGGGCGAGGATGACGCCGGCGATGGCGCTGGCGACCGAGGTTCCGATGGAGCGCATCAGGGTGTTGAGGCTGTTGGCGGCGGCCGTCTCGGAGGCGGGGACGGCGCCCATGATGAGGGTGGGCATGGCGCCGTAGGCGAAGCCGACACCGGCGCCGATGATGCAGGAGATCAGGACGATGTGCCAGATCTCGGACATCATCACGATGCTCAGGCTGTAGCCGGCGGCGACGATGGCGGCGCCGAGCATCAGGGTGGTCTGCGGGCCCTTGGCCTTGGTGATGCTCGCCGACACGGCGGACATGGCCATCATCACCAGGCCCTGCGGTGCCAGGACCAGGCCGACCATGAGCATCGACTTGCCGAGGCCGTAGCCGGTAACCTCGGGCAGCTGGAGCACCTGCGGCAGGACCAGGGACATCGCGAACATCGAGAAGCCGAACGCCACCGAGGCGAGGTTGGTGAACAGCACCTGACGGCGGGCGGTGGTGCGCAAGTCGACCAGCGGCTGCGCGGTGCGCAGCTCGTACCAGCCCCATACCAGCAGGACGACGACCGCGAAGGCGAGCAGGCCCAGGGTGGTGGCGCTGGTCCAGCCCCAGTCGCCGCCTTTGGAGATGGCCAGCAGCAGGGAGACCAGGCCGGTCGCCATGCCGAAGGAGCCGATGAAGTCGAAGCGTCCACCGGTACGGACCTTCGACTCGGGTACGAGGACCAGGACGAGCGCGAGGGCGACGGCGCCGAGGGCGGCCGAGGTCGAGAACAGGATGTGCCAGTCGAAGTTGTCGGCGATGAAGGCGGCGGAGGGCAGGCCGAGGGCACCGCCCACTCCCAGCGAGGCGCTCATCAGCGCCGTCGAGCCGGTGAGCCGCTCGGCGGGCAGTACCTCGCGCATGATGCTGATGCCGAGCGGGATGACACCGGCCGCCAGGCCCTGCAGGGCGCGTCCGGCGATCATCGGGATCACGGAGTCGCTGAGCGCGCAGACGACGGAGCCGGCGATCAGCAGGACGATGCTGACGAGCAGCATGCGGCGCTTGCCGTACATGTCTCCGAGCCGGCCGACCACGGGGGTGGCGACGGCGGCGGCCAGCAGGGTGGCGGTGACCGTCCAGGCGGTGTTCGACGCCGAGGNACATGTCTCCGAGCCGGCCGACCACGGGGGTGGCGACGGCGGCGGCCAGCAGGGTGGCGGTGACCGTCCAGGCGGTGTTCGACGCCGAGGCGTCAAGGAGCCGGGGCAGCTCGGGGACGATCGGGATGACCAGGGTCTGCATCAGCGCGACGACGATGCCGGCGAAGGCCAGAACCGCCACCACGGCGTTCGACCTCGGCGGGGCGGAGTGCCCGGCGCCGGAGGATCGGGCAAGGGTGTCGGACATGAGACGGCCTCCGTCGAAGAGAAGCAAGCAAGTACTCCGCTGAAGTCGGTGACTCGACCGACCAGGGTTCGCGTCGCCGGGCCCCCGCAGCCGACGGCACGAACCCAGAACTCCCCACCCTCCGGGGCTACTCGTCGAAGGTGACGACGACCTTCTCCGCGGCGCCCGGCGTCAGCGTGAGCTCGAAGGCGTGGCCCGCCTCGGCGAACGGGACGCGGTGGCTGATCAGCTTGGCGAAGCGCTCGTGGTGCTTCACGATCTCCGGGGTCACCTCGAAGATCTCCGTGGGGTAGCCCTGGGAGGCGACGAGGGTCAGCTCGCTGCGGAGCATGCCGCCGAGGTCGATGTCCGACGCCTTCTTCTGTACGGCGACCATGACCAGCTTGGCCTTCCACTTCGCGGAGTCGACGGCGGCCTGGAAAACGGCGGGGGCACCGGCGGCGTCGATGTAGATGTCGGTGCCGGCGCGGGGCTGCCCGAGCGCGTTGGCGGCCTGGCCGTGCAGTTCGGTCAGACGCTCCGTCACGTTCTCCTTCGCCGAGTTGATGACCGCGTCGGCGCCGACCGCCAGCGCCTTCTCCAGACGCGACGGGATCACGTCGGCGACGACGACGTGCTCGACGCCGCGCAGCTTCAGCCAGATGGTGGCGCCCAGGCCGATGGGCCCGGCACCGAACACCACCACCTTGTCGGCCGGCCCCGCCTCGGAACGGTTGACGCAGTGCCGGGCGACCGCCATAGGTTCGTTCAGCGCGGCGACGTCGAAGGGCACGGTGTCGGGGAACACCGCGGCGCTCTTGCCCACGACGGCGTTCTCGATGAGCAGGTACTCGCTCATGCCGCCGAACCTCCCGCCACAGCCGATGATCCCGGTCGGGGCGTCCTGCGGGTTGACGACCACGCGGTCGCCCACCTTCAGGTCGGCGACCTCGGCGCCCACTTCGACGATCTCGCCGGCCGGCTCGTGTCCCAGGGCCACGGGGATCAGTTCGCCGCCCGCATGTGCGCGGGCCGGCATGCCGCCCATGTGCAGGAAGGTGATGTCGGTGCCGCAGATGCCGCAGGCGCGGACCTTCACCAGGACGTCCTTCGGTCCCGGCACGGGACGCTCGACGTCCACCACGTCGATCTTGCCGACGCCACCGGTCTGGACGGACTTCATCGTGGCCATGAAAGACTCTCTTTCTGAAGTTCTGAAGTTCCGAAGCTGTGATGCTGTGAAGCTGCTGGATACGGGAGTCGGGCAGGCGGTTCGTCAGGCGGCGGACCAGCCCTCGTCGACGGGCAGGACGGCGCCGTTGATGTGGGCGGCGGCGTCGGAGGCGAGGAACACGATGGCGGCGGCCTGCTCCTCGGCGGTGGCGACGCGGCCGGCGCCGCCGAAACGGGGAGCGAGGATGTTGTCGCCGTAGACCCCGGGCAGGGCGGCGATCGGGAAGTCGGTCCCGGTGCCGCCGGGGGCGATGGCGTTGGTACGGATGCCGATGCCGAGGTAGGTCACGGCGAGCGACCTGACCAGGCCGATGACGCCGTGCCGGGAGGCGGTGGAGGCGGCCCCGGCGATACTGCCGCGCAGGCCGGCCTCGACCGCGGTGAAGACGATCGAGCCGCGCCCCTCGGCCATCATGAGCGGCAGTACGGCGCGGGTCAGCAGGAACGGTGCCGTCAGGTTGACCTCGAGGACGCGGTACCACTCGGCGTCGTCGGTCTCGCTGAGGACCGACATCCGGTCCATGATCGCGGCGTTGTGTACGAGGACGTCCACGCCGCCGAAGGCTTCGACGGCGGTGTCGACCACCTGGTCCACGACCTGCTGGTTGCTGAGGTCGCCGGCGACCGCGAGGGCGGTGCCTCCCACGTCCGCCACGGCCTTGACGGTCTCTTCGGCACCCGCCCGTCTCAGGTCCGCCGCCAGCACGTACGCGCCCTTACGCGCGAACCGCACGGCCGCGGCCCGGCCGACGTCGGACCCGGCGCCGGTGACGACGACGCTGCGCTCGTGAAGACCGGTGCTCATACCGGGGTTCATAGGGGTGCTCCTTCTCGTCCAGCTGTGTGTGCTTCGGGCCCGGCGGCGGGAACGCCCGGGCGTGCGGGGGGAGTTGTCCCGGCCGCCGGGCCCGAAGGGAGCACCGTTCCCCGTCCCCACGGGATTCGGTGCGGCGAGGGCGCCTCCGCTCAAGGCGCCCCCGGGTCTCAGGGGTGGTTACGCAGGGGTGGTCACTACGGTCCGGACGCTGATCCTGACTGATTCAGCCGAGCTTGATCTGGTCCGTGCCGTGGCCGATGTGGGCGACGACGAGTCCGGCAGCCGACACCTCGGCGTACTCGGCGGTGTGGTAGCGGAAGCTGAGTCCGGCGTTCGCGCCCTGCCGGGCCCCGACCGTCCACCGCAGCTCGTGGAAGAAGAACCAGTCGTCGAAGTGCTGGTGGACGACCTCGATCGAGCGGACGGAGTACGCGGCGTAGAAGGCCTCGAGGTTGGCTCGCAGGTCGTCCTTGGTGTGCATCGCGGGCAGGGTCCCGGAATGCGACACGTAGTCGCGCACGCCGCCCTGGATCTCGGGGTGAGCCCTCTCGACGATCGCGTCGATGTCGCCCTTGCGATACGAGTCGAGCAGGGTCTCGTGCAGCCCCGCCACGGCGTACCGGCTGGCCAGCACCCCGTCGGCCGGGTCTCCCGGCATGCTGCCCTGCTGGGTCCTGCCCCAGAACGGCTCCCCGGTGATGCCCTCGGAGCCCATCGTCGGGAAGATCACGATGACCGGCCGCTCGCTCTCCTCACCGGTCGTCTTGAGGCGCCCGCGCCCGAGGCCGCTGACGAAGGTGTACCAGGAGCCGTTGATCTCCGCGACGGGGCGGATCGCCACCACGGCGGCGAACCGGTGCATGCCGCGGTAGGACGCGGCGATCTCGTCGAACGTGGTGACGATGCGCTGGGTCGGGAGTTCCTTGCCCTCCTCGACCGAAGGGCTGACGGTGTACGCGTAGGGGCCGCTCGGCGCCAGCGTCGCCAGGATGTCGTCGATGATGTCGACGTACTCGGCCCTGACGTGCTTCCACGCGGTCTCGGCGGTCTGCACCTGCAGATCCGACGCGACGAGCAGGTCCTCGACTTTGGCGCGGTCCTTCATGGTTTTCCTTTCTGGGGGAGAGGAGCCCTGGGGTGTGTGGGAGATGTGTGTGAGAGGGGGACAACCGGTTGTGCGAAGAGCCGCACGTCACTGGAACAGGGCAGAGCCACGCTCCGGCGGCGCACTGTGCGGTGAACCCCCCGTCGGGATACAGAAGTTGATGGGGAGGTTGATGGGCCAGTCAGGTCCGCGGGCTTCACCGAGCGCGGACCGGCTGACCGGCATGGGGTTCTACGAGATCGGAATGCGGAGTCGGCTCAATCAAGGGCGAGCCACTGTGCGCGTCGTACGGGCACGCGGGCCGTTGTCGCGCACGCTGCGGCCGGTACGTACTACTCCGCGGGCGTCCGCTTCATCGTGCTGTCCGGCTCCGGCTCTGTGTGGGGGGGCATGCCGTACCTCCGTGCTGATGTGCTGGACGTGCTGTGAGGCGGTAGGGCGCCTCTGCCGGACATCCTGGTGGAGTGGTCCTCTCGGTCAGCGGGCCTGGCCGATTCCTGGGGGGAATCCCTCACGAACGGGGGAGGACCACGGCCGGGCGGCCCTCCATCACGGCCAGGGCCAGGTCCAGCCGTGAGCGGCAGCCCGTCTTCGCGAACGCCTGGGTGAGGTTGTTCTCTACGGTCTTCTCACTCACCTGGAGTTCCCTCGCGATCTGCCGGTTGGTCAGGCCCCGCCCGACCAGAGCGGTGATGCGCCCTTCCAGGCCGGACAGGGCGGTGGTGGCGGTGGGGATGGTACGAGCGCTGTCGTCGTGGGTCGTCGGGGTCACGCCGGACACCCGCAGCGACTCCGTGATCGTCGTCTGATGGATGCCGTCGCCGAGGCTCCGGGCGATCTCGTACGCCTCCTGGTTCCAGGGACGCGGGACGTCGGCCAGGTACGCGACGGTCATGTACGCCCGCAGCAGCTCGCTCCGCCCGCCGTGCTCGCGCAGGACGTCCACCGCCGTGTGCGCGCTGACGACGTCGCGCTCGGCGAGGGCGCGGATGATGAGTGTGGCCGCCCGTAGTCCTGTACCGCCCAGGCGGGCGTGCCACCGTTCCGCCTCGGCACGCAGGCGGGGCAGCAGTTCCCGGCGACCGCCCTCCCCCCACTCGGCGAACGCGAGCCGGACGAGCAGCCCGCCGATGCCCACCACCACGCCTGCCTCGTCGGTCCCGTCGGCCTGTTCTGCCGCCTCTTCGCAGGCGGCCCAGCCCAGTTTCCGGGCCCGCTCCCACTCCCCGGTCCGATAGGCGAGGCCCATGACGGCCCAGGCACGCAGTGCGGGGAAGGGGCAGTCGTTCCCCGTCAGTTCCAACCACGTGGCGCTCTGCTCGTAGGCGCCCAGAGTCGAGTGCACCTCCGCGGCGATCAGGCGGACGGCGTGGTGGACGGGGGTGTGGGGCGGGCCCGCCAGTTCGAGCGCGCGGGCCTCGGACGGGATACCGGCCCAGTTCCCGGCCCGGTAGTCCCGCATGATGCGGGCGTGGGCTGCCAGTGGGCCGGTGACCGGTTCGCCGCAGCCTGCCGTGCCGAGCACCCGCCGGAAGAGGGACACTGGATCGAAGCCGTCCCCGTCCCCGTCGGCGTCGGTCGTGTCGGTACAGGTTGCGTAGACGCAGGCCGCGTCGGTGCAGGTCGCATGGGTGCCAGCCGCATACGTGCCGGGCGGCTCGTCCTCGGAGGGGCCGTCGAGGAGGAGACGGACGAAGACGGACGCGGCCTCGCTCGCCCGGAGCGGTTCCCGGCCGGTGAACCAGCGGGCGGCGAACTCCAGCGCGCCGTCGGCCGCCGGATCGCCGGCCAGGGCTTCGTACACCGGGACCGGCACCGGACGCCCGGTGTGCACGGCGGCCAGCGCCGCGTACGCCGCCAGGTCCGTACGCCGATGATCGTCACCGTCGGCGCGCACAGCTTCCGCCACAGTCTCGGCGAGCCCCTCGTAGTCCCCCGCCCGCACCAGCAGCGGCAACAGGGCGGCCAGGACGCGCGAGTGCGCCGGGTCATCAGGCTCGCAGTGCCGCAGGGCGGCCCGGTACCAGCGCGTGGCCCGGACGGGGCACGTCCCGAGCGCCCCGGTGGCTTCGCGTTCTAGGAGCGGTACGACGGAGGGGGTGGCCGGAAGCGCGGCGCCGGCGAGCGCGATGTGGTCGGCGAGCACCATCGGATCCGGCGACGGAGTGCGGTCGCCGCGCAGCAGGTGCTCGGCGAGCGCGCGGTGTACCTCGGCCGCCTCGTCCCGGGCGGTGCCCCGCAGTACGGCGGGGACCAGCGCCAGGCAGGGGATGCGCAGCACCCCGTAGTCGTCGCATTCCACAGCGCCGGCGGCGACCAGGCGGTCCACGATGCGACCGCAGGCGGCGAGTTCGTGGCCGGTGGCCGCCGCGAAGTCCGGGAGGTCGTCCAGGCAGAAGAGGCCGGCCGAGGCGGTCAGCGCGAGCAACTGCCTGCCGGTGTCCCCGCACTCCGCGACCCGCCGCACCAGAGCGTGGTCGAGAGGCAGCGCCGGCCCGGTCGCGGGGTCGTTCAGGCACAAGTGGCCCTGGAACCGGATGAGTTGGCCTTCGCGTCGGAGCGTCTCGAAGGTGTCAAGAACGGTGCCGGGGTTTCCGGCCAGCGGGCCCAGCGCGGCCCGCAGCGCGGGTGCCACGGCCTCGTCCAGCGGCTCGTGGGCGGCGTGGGCCAGCAGCTCGTCGATCCGCTGGTCCGGCAGTGGGCCCAGGTCGAGGACGCGATCCGCGAAGGTGGTCAGCGAGGACGAGGCCGAACGGGTCGGCCCGGTGGTCCACCCGTCCTCGCGGTACGTCGCCACGACCGTGCAGCCGACGCGGTGGGCGGCGGCCACGAGGAGCGCGGGGTCGGGGGCGGCGTGCACGTCGTCGATCAGTACGGCGCCGGGCGCGCTCCCGGTCAGGTGCGCGAAGAGCCGTACCAGCTCGGCGAAGAGGGCGGATCGCGCGAGGGCCGAGCAGTAGCTTTCCGGTCGGCACAGCCGGTTCACGGCGGCCAACGTGCCGGCCGGCGGGGAATCCCCGATGTCGGGAAAGGCGTTCCGGAACGCTTTCAGTACCGCACGCGCGCCGAACAGGTCCCAGCGCGGAATGGCGGCAGAGCAGCGAATCCGTACGATGCCGGGGCCGCGGGTGCGCCAGGTGCGGTGGACTTCCTTCAGCAGGGTGGTTTTCCCCATACCGGGCTGTCCCCGTACGAGGAGCAGCAGCGCGCGCCCGGACACCTCGTCGATGGCGGACAGTTCGGCGTCCCTGCCGGACACGGCTCCACCCCCTCTCCTCACCACCGCTCCCGCCCTCCCCGCCGTCGTATCGGCTCTCTTCGCCGCACAGGGACGCGGCCGGTTAGCATCTGGCTGACCTCCGTACTCAGCGAGGATTCATGCACACAGCGCACAGCTTTCCGTCTTACGAACGCGTTGCCGTCGAAACGCTCGCAGCGATCCGCGCGCCCGGATCCCCGAAACTCGTCGTGGTGTGCGGGCCCTCCGGTATGGAACTCGGATCCGTACTCGATGAACTGTCCGCGTACGACAGGGAGTTCAGGACCGAGGGTGCCCGCGCCGCCCCGGAAATGGTGCGCATTTCGTTCGCTGATTCTTCGCCCAAAGTGCAACTGTCCGACCGGCTGCTCCGGCGCGCGACCGCAGGCGAAAAAGCCGAAAAGGGCGAAAAACGCCGAACGATACTGGTGCTCAGTCATCTCCAGCACCTTTCCCCGGGCGAGTTGTCCGCGCTGGAAGCCCTGGTCCGGCAGCTGGACGGGACGAGTACGCGCTGCGTGTGCACCGTCACGCTGCCCGTGCCCCCGGCGTCCCGTACGGCCTTCGCCGCGGTGTTCGGCCGGCTGCGGCAGGACGGTCTTGTCCACCAGGTGAACCTGCGCCCGCTGTCGCCACGCCGGCTCGGCGACATGATCACCGCCGAGATGGAGGCCAGGGCCGAACCGGCACTGGTCAGCTGGGTGTGGCGCCTGACCCGGGGCTGGCCCGCCGTGGCTCGCGCGGTGCTTCGTACCGCCCGGGACCAGGGCCTCATCAGGGTGGTCGACCGGCACGCCCATCTCGTGGGCGGCGACTCCTGCCCGCGTCCGTCCGCCATCGACGAACTGGTGCTGCCCGTCCGTGAGACGGACGGCCCGGCCTGGGCAGCCGCCAAAGCCGTGGCCGTCCTCGGCCCGCTCGGCGAGGCCGTGCCCCGGCTGACAGCCGAGGCCCTCTCCGTCACCGAACAGGAAGCCCGTGACCTGCTCGCGCGGCTGGCGGACGCCGGCGTACTGCGCTACCGCCGGTCGGACTCCACCTGGGAGTACCGGCTGCCGCTGGCCGGAGCCGCCGTCGGGGCGGCGCTCGGCCCGTACGAGCGCCGGAGCCTGGCCCGGATCGCCGTGTCCGCGCTGTGGCAGGGCACCGCACGCTGCGCCGATCCCTCGTACCTGCCCGAGCAGCTCGCGGCCGCGGGGAAACTGGTGGACCCCGAGCGCGCGAGGACCGAGCTCCTGGCCGCCGCCGAGCGGTTGGCGCACCAGGGCGGCGACGCGTACGACGACCACCGCGCCGTACGGTGGCTGCGGGCCGCCGCGGATCTGACCACCGACCCGGCCGAGCGGCCCCGCCTGCTGCTGGAGCACGCCAAGATCTGCCTGGCGCAGGGCAGGCCCGAGGAGGGGCTGAACTCCTCGCGGCTCGTACTGCGGGCCCACCGCGACCAGCTGCGCCCGCACCAGTTGCTCGACGTCTGCTTCGCGCATCTGGCCGCCCTGTACCGGGCGGGCGAACTCACCACGCTCGAAAAGATCGCGGCCGATGGCACGCTCCAGCACCCCGGCCCGGACGATCCGCTGGAGCGTGCCGTCGCCCGCAGCTGTGCCCTGCTGCTGCTCGGCCGCTGGCGTGAGGTGTGTGAGGTGCTGGAGGCGGTCCGGCGGCACGACAGGAGCGGGCTGGTCGAGTGGCGGGCCGAATTCCTGGCCTCGACGGCGGAGTTGTGGCTGGGCACCACGGACGGTACGGAGCGGAGCAGGGCCACCCTGCCCGCTCGGCACCGTGCGGGAGAGGCGACGGCCGCCGAGGTGCACTCCCGGGTCGGCGAGCTGCTGACGCTGGGCGAGATCCGGCAGGCCGACCGACTGCTCGCCGACACGGGAAGGACCCCGGGGCAGCTGGGCCTGCCCAGCCGGATGCTCATAGCCCTCCATCGGGGGCGTCCGCGGGAAGCGATGGACCTGGCGCGCCGGAGTGCCGTCACCGGTGTGCACACCTGCGACGCCGTCCAGAGCGCGATGTACCACCACGCGGCGGTCCTGCTGGTCTGCGGCGGCAGGCTCACCCGCGCGAGCGAACTCCTCGCGCTGGCCCGCGCCAGACAGCCGATGCTGTCTCATCTTCTTGCCTCCGCTCAGGCTTTGTGTGAGTTGGTGTACGGGGAGGTCGACCAGGCGCGGTCGCTGCTGCGGGCGGCCGTGCGCCGCACCGAGTCGGACGGCGTGGTGGTGGGTACCGAACTGCTGTGGCTGCGGGTGGCCGACGTCGCCCTGAACATCGGCCGACCCGAGGTCCTCAAGCAGTGCCTGGCGAAGGTCGAGACAGTCGCCCGCAGGCTGGGCACCGAGCGGGCCGAGATGGCCCGCCTCGTCCTGCACGCGGCCGTGCACACCGACCATGACGCCGCGCGGGCCGCGAGGCGACTGGCCCAGCAGCGGCAGCAGCTCGTGGAGGAGAGCACCGTACTGGCTCATCTGATCCGCTACGGCATGGGTGACCCGGCGATGCTGCGGGACACGTACGACATGCTCGGCGAACTCGACGCGCTGATGCCCCGGTTCTGGCTGCGCCCCATCATGCGCACCCACGGAGTGCCGGTGCCGGGACGGCAGGCCACCGCCGAGGAGAACGAGCGGCTGCTCGCCGTACTCGTCTCCGAGGGCCTGACCAACAAGCAGATCGCCAAGATCCTGCGGACCAGCGAGAAGAGCGTCGAGGGACGCCTGTCGAGACTGTTCTCACGGACGGGCCACGGCTCACGGGTCGAACTCGCCATGGCGATGCTCACCGGTCGCCTCCACCTGTGAACCTGTGAGCCCAGGCCCTCCCCGTTACGACGTGCAGACATTCTTCAGTTCGTCGGCCGCGGCATCGATCTTGCTGGAGTCCGGGTCGGTGTCGCCGTTCAGGATGGCCTTGTTGTAGTCGGCGATCGCCTTGTTGAGGTCGTCGACCGCGTCGTTGACCTTGTCGTTGTCCGTCTTGTCGTCGATCTTGTCGAGGTTCTTCTCGATGGTGTCGAGGGATTCTTCGGTCCGCGTGGGGTCGTTCGCCGCGTCCAGGCCGGCCTTATGGATGGTCTTGAGGCTGTCGCCGATCGTGTCGGCGTTCCGGAGACAGTCCAGCGAGCCGTCGATGCTGTCGGGATCGCAGCCGGTGACGAGTCCGGCGGTCAGCGTGACGACGGCCATGGTGGTAACGAGGGCGACGGTGCGGCGTCCGCCTCGGCGGTTCGAAGCCATGGGGGTGGTCCCTTCTCAGGTGGGTTCAGTACGTGGCTGCGGGCCTGGTGGCGCGGGCCCGCAGCCCGGGAAGTCGGTCTCGATCCCTGCGAAAAAAGGCGGGGTGAAAGGAGAGGCGTTCAGGCTCGCTGCGTACGACTCCGCAGGAGGCCGACGCCCGCGCCGAGGGAGACGACGCCCATGCCTGCGCTGGTCAGGAGGCCCTGTGTGCCGTCGATGGCGAAGGGTGCGACTGCGGCGACGCTGAAGTTGAAGAGGAACAGGGACCACAGGGCGCGGCGGGAGGAGAGCAGAGCCTTCATGGGAGTTTCCTTTGGGGAGGATTAGGGAGAAGCTGCGGTTTGATTGCTTGAGTTAGGTAACCATGTATCTATTACTTGAGTCAAGCAACTTCTTTAGTGTGGCCAAACTGCGTTGACCAGGGACGATTTGCGGCTGCCGACGCGCTCGCGCTCGCCAGGGGCGGGAGGCCGCCCTCTTCAGGACATCGTCTTCGTAGATGACGACAGCTTCGCCGGCCGGCTGCATTTGCTGCCCGCCTGCAACGACGCCTTCCTGCTCGGCGTGCGCCTGTCCGGTGTCCGCGCCCGCGAGTCCGCCCTTGCCCCAGTCGAGAATGATTACGACGTAATCATCGTTGACTGCCCCCCGAGCCTCGGCCTGAGCATGGACGCTGCCGCCTACTACGGCCGCCGCCGTGACAACGAGAAGCCCGGACAGTCCGGCGCCCTCATTGTCGTCCAGGCCGAGGACAGCTCCGCAGACGCCTACGAACTTCTCACCACGCAGATCGAAGACCTGCGTAACGACCTCAAGGTCGACATCGACTACCTCGGAATCGTCGTCAACCTGTACGACTCCCGCCGCGGCTACATCGCCACGTCATCCCTCCAGGGCGGGGTCGACATAAAGGATCCGCGGGTCGTCGGGCTCATCGGAGACCTCAAGGAACAGAAGGAAGCAGTCCGCGTGAAGAAGCCGTTGCTGTCCTACGCGCCAAAATCGCAGCAGTCCGTCGGCATGCGCGCCCTTGCCAGGGAGGTGCTGTGAGCAAGGCCGACCAGCTGGGCAGCGGCCGATTCGGCGGGGGAGTGCGCCAAGTCAGCGCACATCGGCAAGCCGTCGCCGCCGCAACCGGGGTCACCACCGACGGTGTCGCCGCGCCCACCAAGCTCCCCCTCAACCGCATCAGCCCCAACCCTGACAACCCCCGCTCCAGCCTCGGTGACCTTACCGACCTTGCAGGCAGACTCCAGACACATGGCCAGAAGTAGGCAATCACGGTCATGAACCGAGACGCCTACATCAAGGCCAACCCCGACCGCGAAGCTGACCTCGAACCAGACGCCACCCACGTGGTCATCGACGGCAGCAGCCGGCTTGCTGCCGCCCGCGAAGCCGGGCTCGCCGCACTCAAGGTCATGGTCAGTGACGAACAAGGCGGCACGTCGGAGGAGCTCCTGGAGTCCGCCCAGTGGCGCGCGCACCCCCGACCACGGCCCGACCACGGCCCGACCACGGCAGGGCAGCACGCTGCGGCTCCTCCTCAGCCCTGTGCTGGTCCGGTGCTACGAGTGGAGCTCCTGGCGTACGTCCAGGTAACAGCGCAGCCGGATGCCGGGCTGTCCCGGATCCCGGGTCGGGCGGTCCGCCGCCGCGGTCGCCCACCGTGCGGCGAGCGGCTCCTGGACCGCGAAGGCGGTCTCGTCATCGGCGGCTGCGACCTCCACCACGGCCAGGCCCGGCACGGCCACATGCGCGTCATTGATATGCCTCAGCCTGGCAGTACGCGGCGTCGCTCCGAATGGGTTCTGCGCTCCTGCGAGGTTCACTCAACCGAGTCGTCGGCGGGCCTACGCTGACCGGCTCACCCCGTGCGGGTGATGCCCGAGGCCGGGGCCGGGGCCGGGGCCAGCATGGGTGTGTCCTTGGAGGAGCGAGAGCGTGCGTTATGCATTCCGGGTCTGCGGTCCTGCCCCGGAGAAAGCTGCTGAGGTGTTCCCGAGCTGGAAATTGCGACGCTGGGAGAGCACACGGTCTTGTACGGGGCTGTCATCGACGAGGCGCACCTGTTCGGTCTGCTGGCCCGCTTCCGCATGCTGGGACTTCTGGTCACGGAGATGCGGCAGGTGCCGGTATCAGCGGGGTAGTTCGCAGCGCCTTGTGCGACCGCCGCTGATAGCTCCGTCTAGAGCGGGGAGTTGCTCTCAGCCTGCACCCTGCTCTCGATCGACTTACCGCCGCCAACGCAGTCGTCGAGGAACTCGGAGAGTTGTGCAAGTGCCGCAAGCAGGCGTTCCGTCCGCTGCGTCTTCTCACCGCGTGCGGTGTCTAGGTAGAACACGATCAACCGGTCGATCCATACTCGCCAGTCTGGGTCCTGGAGTTTCTCGCAGAACTCGCGGTAGGTCAGAAGACGCTCGTCGCCGCGGACCCATACCGACTCGCCGATACTCGGCTGTGTCACGTAGTAGACACCGCCGTTGACGAGGAAGCCTCGTTGCACGCGCAGCAGCAGCGCCGCGAGGCGGGTGTCGTCCGTCGCGGACAAACGAAGGTAGGGGAAATCCTCCCGAACCTTCTTGAGCTGGGCAAACAGGCAGGACGTCAGGTAAACCGACGACATCAGCGCACAACCGGGTCCGGTGAACCAAGCGGCATCCTTCGCGGACACGTCTGCCGGCTCCTCGATGACCAGCATCCCAGCGTCCGGTCCACGGGTCGAGGTGTGGTTTCGTATTCTTGACAGCCTGAAGTGGTTTTCCACCAAGTGCAACCGGAGCGGGTTCAGGTACTTTGCATTCAATTCCTGACGCTGTCCATGCATCTCCCTGCGCCGCTGCTGACGTTCACTCAGAAAGATCGAGCACACCGTCACTACGACCGAAGTTGCTGCCGCTGCCAGAGCTGCCAGGGCGGTGTTCACAGGGGAACCTCAGACACGCCCGTCACCCCCAGTTGGCTGCCCCGGACTGGGCAGAGAGTCTCTCCTGACGGATCAGGTTTCCACAGTTGCCCTCAGTCGGAGGGCAACTTGAGCCGAACGACCCCGCATCGAGCCCGCAGATCGTTGGGGAGCGGCGGCCTCCGCAGCGTCGAACGCCACCGACGCACCCAGCACCGGAGGCGGTGTCCATGAGCGCACCCACACCCGCCGGACCCGCAGAACAAGGACGCGGACTCCAGCCGCCCGCCTTCGGCCGGCCTTCCCTGGCGCTGATCGCCCGAGCCGACCGCGGCTACGCCCGCTTCCTCGCCACCACCGTCCCCGCCGCCCCGAGCGACGGCGGCCAGGACGATGCGGCGAGGCAGCGATGAGCGGAGCTCACACCGCGCTCCGCGACCCCCACGGTCTGCTCGACGCCGAACTCCCGCTGGACCGCGCTCGTACCAGGCGCTCGTCACCGCCGTCCTCGCGTGACGGGACCACGCGGCGCAGCGGCTCGGGCACCGCGGTGCCGTCCATGCCCGAAAGCTAGAGGGCTTGATCGGCAAACTGCTGGCGAAAAGACACAGGTTAACCGCATTGGATACGTTTCGGTCGGCAGTGGGTGACCCAGTGAGCGGTAGTCCAGAACTGCCATGCGTTAAATCCAACAGGGCGTGACGACGGCGAGTTACTACTGAGCGGAACAGGCCACAAATCGATTGCTCGTACGAGCCTTACTTGACCTTTCGTAAATCTTACAGGCAGTAAATATATACGAACAGTGCGTAACATCTTACGCGGCGTACGCGCACGCCATGCGGGTCAGCAAACGCCGTGTCACACCGATGGCTGCGGCTTGCGAAACAGGGGTCAGCTCCCGCACTTGCCTGGGATTCAAAGGTTATACGCTCAGTAATCGCCGGGCTACCGCACGGCCGATCTGTGCAACGATTCCGCCCGGCGGTCGGTGGCACCTCACTTCACGCGACTTCCCGGTCCCGCGGGCCGGGAAGTCTGGCCCCTTGCCGTTACAGCGGCAGGAGCGCCTCCGAAAGGAGGTGAGTCGAATGCGAGGTCGTCACCGCCGACCGGACTCGCACCGGATAGGGGTCCTGGGCCAGGCAGTGGCGTTGTGGAGTGAGGCGGCAGCCGCCGTCTACTACACAAGCAAACTGCCGGAGTCGCCGCTCTGGAAGTGGGCGGTCAGCTCCCTAAGCGCATTAGGGAGCTGACCAGTCCTCAAGGCGGCTTCGAAGCCGCACGCATGCCCGTGCGTGCGGCTTCTGGCGTACCTGACACCCGGAGACCGGGCGCTCCCCAGGGTAGGCCCCAGACGCCCATCCGGGATGGGCCGTCCTACGCCGCCCACTCCAGTCCGAGCCCAGCGAGTTGCTGGATCTTGAACGGGTCAGCTTCGCGCGCCTGCTCTTGTTGGTGGACAGGAACTCACGGAGCTTCACTTCAGTCCCATCCGGCAGAGCCTTGATGCGAGAGCGACTGACAGGCCCTTCAGGCACGAGACGCACGTCACACCAAGCCCGATGTCACGGTTTCCGACCCTGCCAGCACTCCCTTGATGTGACGGGCGCACCGGGCGCCGCAAGCAGCATCGAGGGGGACAGGTTGCCAGAGACAGCAGTCGGGTTAGCGGCACTGGGCGCGATATTGGGCGCACGGCTGCTCTACCAGTGCATCCGCGGCAGGACGCAGGTCCAGCTGGCCCGCCTCACCCAGCAGGGCGCCAGCGACCGCGTCCGTGTCCTGCCGCCGGGCAGCAAGGTCACCGAACGCAGGGCCGGCGAGGAACTGCGCATCGAGGTCGGCACCGCCGGCCGTAGCCAGTCCGTCAGCCCCGCGCTGGAACGGCAGTGCCGCTCGGACAGGCCCGGCACCTGCTCCACGAACGTCCTGCGGGAACAGCTCTTCCAATCACAGAAGTACCGGCGCACCCGCAGCCGGACGACGACCCGGCGAGAGCTCAACGGCCGCTCGTCCAGAGCACGTCGGTACGTGCTGTGTATACGCCTCGCCTGATTCCGGCAGTCCGGGCACCGGCCCGGACGAGCGGTAGACACCGCCGCCACTATCAGGACGTCGCAGGAGCCGCTGACGCGCTCCACTCGCACATCAATCCCGGGAAACAGCACGGCCTCGACCGTCTCACTCGCCATGCCGGGACATACTCTGCCGAAACGATCCCTCGTTCACCTCGCTGACCTGGGGATTCACGGAACTGCGGCCAGAGCCGTGAAAATCCCCAGCCCTACTCTTCACGCCACTTGGTTGCGGGCTTAACCGTGCCGTCGCTTCGGAAGGATCGGCCCCACCATGTCTTCGCAGGACGAGCTCAGCCCAAGTCACGTTGTAAAAAGGGAGACTTGGAGCGGCAGGACGTGGTGGGAGACAGTGAAGACCAGCCACTTTGGAAGCGTGTGGCGGGGCGCCGGATGAGGAGGGACAGATGGCCGTGCCGAGGCTGCTGTGGGGGGAGCCGGACCCGAACCTTGAGCTGGCTGCGGATGCTGGTGACGTCGGGGCGATGAAAGCTCTCGGCAAGCACCTTTACGAATCCGGTGTCAGCCGGGAGCTCGCCGAGCGGTGGCTGCTCGCTGCTGCTGAGGCTGGGGATCCCGAGGCGATGTACCGCCTGAGCGGGATCTACTGGGACCGCGCTGTCAACAGGCACCCGAATGGTGATGCCGATGAGGCCAGGTCGGCCGACTGGTGCAGGCGTGCCGCGCAGGCGGGCTGGCCCGAGGCGGTGCGGGCCATGGGCGGGAAGAGCGGCATTAGCGCCCAGGAGCAGGAGTTCTGGCTTCGGCGCGCAGTGGAGGGCGGGGACCTATGGGCGATGACCTCTCTGGCAAGGCTGGCCGAGAAGCAGAAGCGGCCCGACGATGCTGAGCACTGGTACCGGATGGCCATCGACCACGGCGTGTCCTACGTGCGTACCGATTTGTCCTACCTGCTGGCGAGGCAAGGGCGGTTGAGCGAGGCGGAGGAGTGCGTGAGGCCGGAGGCCGAGGCGGGCTCGGTGCAAGGCGCCTGGCAGCTGGCCGAGGTACTGAAGAAGCTCCGGCGGAAGCAGGAAGCTGCAGCATGGCGGGAAACGCACGAGGTTCTGCGCGCCCGGGAAATTGAGGAGGGACTCCGTCAACCGGTTGGCGCCGGTCCGGAGCTCGCCACCGTCGCCGTCACCGCGCTGGTCACCACCGCCGTCGTGCCCTTCATCCAGGCACTCGTCGCCAAGGCTGCCGAGGATGCCTACGGGCAGGCCAGGGGCCTCGTCCGCCGGATGCTGCGCCGGAACGAGCAGCCAGCACCGGCGGCCGAGGCGATCGAACCGGCTGGCGGGCCCGTCGGAGAGTCCGCCGGGGAAGACGAACCCGGCCTCCTCGTCGCCGACGACGCGGAGGCGGGGATCACCCTCTTCGTGTGGTCGAATGCCTCGGACGAGGCACTGCGGGCCCTGTCGTCCCTCGACATGGACGAGCTGACCGTCCGCAGACCGGACCAGGGCAGGGTGCGCCTCGTGTGGCATCCCGCGACCGGCAGGTGGCACATCCGCGGGGAATGACCCACCGTGTGTGCGATCTAGCTACCGGATGGTTGATTGTCCCTTGGTGTCTCATCTTGGTTCCGAGGGCCGTGCAGGGTGGCCGAAGACCATCGCGGAGCGATGCTCAAAGAGTGCCCTTGACCCGGTCGTGGCGATCCGCACCGTCGGAGGCCGGCTGTCCCGTTGACCTGGGTTCGGTGGCGTGGGGGAACGGGTGGACGGGGGCACCCGTCATGCTCTCGGTTGTCCCTCCGGCCAGGTCCGGGGTTCAGGTTGTGCATGCAGGGCTGGGTGTCTGGCTGGGGAGGTACACCGACCGTTCCTGCGGGGTGAGGTCGCGGTTGACGGCCTGGCAGATCTCGCTGATCGTTCCGGCGGGGTCGGGCAGGGTCGCATCCCACAGTCGCGCGGTGCCGTCGTCGCTGCCGGTGGCGAGGGTGGTGCCGTCCGGGCTGAAGTCCACGGACGTAACGCTGCTGGTGTGTCCGGTGAGGGTGGCCCGGGTGTAGCCGGTGGCTACGTCCCGCAGTCGCGCGGTGCCGTCGTCGCTGCCGGTGGCGAGGGTGGTGCCGTCCGGGCTGAAAGCCACGGACGTAACGTTGCTGGTGTGTCCGTTGAGGGTGGCCTTGGGGCGACCGGTGGCTGCGTCCCACAGTCGTGTTGTGCCGTCGGTCCCGCCGGTGGCGATGGTTTTGCCGTCGGGGCTGAAGGCCATGATGCCGGCGGTGTGTCCGCTGAGGGTGGCGAAGGTGCGGCCCGTGGCGAGGTCCCGCAGTTGCGTCACGCCGACGATCTGGCTGTTGGGGTCCATCTCGCCGTGGCCGCCGACGGCGAGGACAGTGCCGTCCGGGCTGATGGCCAACGAGGTTACGGAGCCTTGGCCATCGAAGGTGGCTCTGTTTCGGCGGGTGGCTGGGTTCCAAAGTTTTACGGTGCCGTCGCTACTGCCAGTCGCCAAGGTGTCGCCGTTCGGGCTGAACACCATCGACTCAACGTCGTGCTGGGAACTGTTGAGGGTGGCTTGGCTGCGGCCGGTGGCCAGGTTCCACAGTTGTGCCCTGCCGTCGCTGCTGCCGTCATCGTCGCTGCCGGTGGCGAGGGTGCGGCCGTTGGGGCTGAAGGCTACGGACGTCACGTTGCCGATGTTGTTGAGGGCGGTCTTGGCGTGACGGGTGGCTACGTCCCACAGCCGCACCGCGCGTTCGCTGCTGGTGGCGAGGGTGCGGCCGTCCGGGCTGAACGCTACTGACGTCACCACGTTTGTGTGGCCGGTGAGGGTAGCCCGGCTGCGGGTGGCATTCCACAGTCGTGTTGTGCCGTCGTCGCTGCCGGTGGCCAGAGTACGGCCGTCGGGGCTGAAGGTTAGGGACGTCACGCTATTAGTGTTGCTGCTGAGGGTGGCCTGCGTTCGGCCGGTGACTGGGTCCCACAATCGCACTACGCCGTGACCGCTGCCGGTGGCGAGGGTGGTGCCGTCGGGGCTGAAGGCCACTGATGCCGCGCCATTGGTATGGCCGGTGAGGGTGGCCTTGGAGCTGCCGGTGGCTGTGTCCCCGAGTCGTGCTGTGCCGTCGCCTCCGCCGGTGGCCAGAGTCCGGCCGTCGGGGCTGACGGCCATGGAAGTCACGGAGCCGATGTTGTTGGTGAGGGTGGCCTGCGTTCGGCCGGTGACTGGGTCCCACAATCGCCCTACGCCGTGTCCGCTGCCGGTGGCGAGGGTGGTGCCGTCGGGGCTGAAGGCCACTGATGCCGCGCCATTGGTATGGCCGGTGAGGGTGGCCTTGGTGCTGCCGGTGGCTGTGTCCCAGAGTCGTGCTGTGCCGTCGTTGCTGCCGGTGGCCAAAGTCCGGCCGTCGGGGCTGAAGGCCATGGAAGTCACGGAGCCGATGTTGTTGTTGAGGGTGGCCTTGGTGCTGCCGGTGGCTGTGTCCCAGAGTCGTGCTGTGCCGTCGCCACCGCCGGTGGCCAGAGTCCGGCCGTCGGGGCTGAAGGCCATGGAAGTCACGGAGCCGATGTTGTTGTTGAGGGTGGCCTTGGTGCTGCCGGTGGCTGTGTCCCAGAGTCGTGCTGTGCCGTCGCCACCGCCGGTGGCCAGAGTCCGGCCGTCGGGGCTGAAGGCCACCGATTCCACGACGTGGACATGGCGGAGAGTGGCCAGGGTGCGGCCGGTCGCTACGTCCCACACCCGCACCGTACGGTCCCCGCCAGCGACCAGAGCACGGCCGTCGGAGCGGAAGCCCACAGACGCCGGGCTGCCAATGAACTTATTGAAGGTGGCCTTGGTGCGGGCGGTGGCCGCATCCCAGACGCGCACAGTGTCGTTGCTGCTGGTGGCGAGGGTGTGGCCGTCGGCGCTGAACGCCACCGATCTCACGCCGCCGGTGTGCCCGGTGAGGCGGTGTTGGAGGCGGAGGGCGGCTGCGGCGTAGAGGCTGGTGGTGGCCTCGCGGGTGGGGCTGGTCCGGTAGGCATGGATGGCCAGTAGCGAGGCGAGGTCGGAGTTGGCGTCCAGTAGGGCGGTGGATTGGGCTGCGAGCTGGCGTGAGAGCGCCTGGCGCTGCGCGGTGACAGCCCCTTGCTGTGCGGTGACGGCGGTCTGGCGTTGGTCGAAGGCCAGACCGGCGGCGGTTATGGCCATGACGAGCAGGACGGCCAGGGCGATGGCGAGGGTGTGGAGGCGCCGGGTGGTGCGGGCGGCGGTGCGTTGTTCGTGTCGGCGGGTGTCGAGGCTGGCGGTGAGGAAGGACTGTTCAACAGGGGTGAGGTGGTCTTGGCGTTCGGGCGTGAAGGCTTCTTTCGCCAGGGCCAGCTGGGTGCCGCGGTAGAGGGCTCCAGGGTCGCGGTCCAGCTGGTCCCACGTAGTGGCGGCTTCGGTGAGCCGACGGTGCTGGCGTAGGAGTTCGCGGTCGTGTTCGATCCAGGTGTGCAGGCGGGGCCAGGAGGTGATGAGTGCTTCGTGGGCGAGGTCGACGGTGTCGTCGTCGAGGGTGACCAGGCGGGCGCGGGCGAGGTGGTCCAGGACCAGGGCGGTGTCGGCGGGTGCGGGCCCGCAGGTGGCGAGTTCCGTGCGTTGGGCGGGGCGGCGGGTGTCGTGGGCGCCTTCGCCGGGGGTGATCAGCCGCAGCAGGAGGCGGCGGGTGAGGGCGGCTTGTTCGGGGGAGAGCTGGGTGTAGAGGTGTTCGGCGGTGTGGGCGATGGCGCCGTGGACGCCGCCAGCGGCTTCGTAGCCTTTGAGCGTGAGGGTTTTGCCGCGGCGGCGGCGCCAGGTTTCCAGTAGGGCGTGGGACATCAGCGGCAGCCCACCGGGCTCATCGACGACATCGGCAACGACCCTGGAGGTCAGGGCGCGCTCCAGGGCCAGGCCATCAGCTGCGGCGGGTTTGACGATCGCCTCGCGCAGCTCCTCCGGCGTCATCGGGGCGACCAGCACGTTTGCCGCGCGTAGGGCTTCGGCGAGGTGGCGGTGTTCGGCGCAGTGGCCGTAGAAGTCCGCTCGCACGGCGATGACCACGCGCAGGTGGCTGTCGGGCTGCAGGGCGGTCAGCAACAGGTCGATGAACTGAGTGCGCTGGGCGGGGTGCTGGCAGAGGGTGAAGATCTCCTCAAACTGGTCGATCATGACCCAGGTGTCCGCGTCGCCGTCCAGAGGGATCAGCGCGTGGGCGTGGGCGGTGGGGTTTCCGCCCGGGGTGAGAATCCGGACGGCCGCTGGCCGGGCCGTGGGTGAGGTCTGGTGTTGCAGGGCGGGGATGAGTCCGGCCCGCAGCAGGGAGGACTTCCCGCTGCCGGAGGTGCCGACCAGGGCCGCGAACCGGTGCTCGCGCGCCAGGCCTGCCAGGTCGGCGACCAGGCGGTCGCGGCCGAAGAACCGGTCGCGGTCACCGGGCTCGAAACGGGCCAGACCCTGGTACGGCGCCACCGCCCCGTCATCACCCGGCGGCTGTGCGGCCTCCTCCAGCGCCGCCTGCCGCCAGCGCTGCTCCCACTCCTGGGCGTCCCCGCCGCACGCCTGCACGTAGGCCAGGACAACGCGCAGCGAGGGCAGCCGCTCGCCCGCGGCGGCTTCAGACAAGGTCGGGGCTGAATACTCGACACGTTCGGCCATAGCGCGGTAGGTGGTCCCGCCGGACTCCTGGCGCAGTGTGCGCAGTTGGTGGGCGAAACGCTGGACTGGACCGGCCTCGGGATCCAGCGGACTTTCACGGCGACCCATCTTCTGCTTCTCCTTCTGCGGCGGAAACGACGTGGCCAGCGATCCCGATCGTGCGGCAAGCCGTATCGGCTTCCCTGCGATCTCGACCAAGGTTGTAGTACACCGGCGC
The DNA here is from genome assembly GCF_056820935.1 of Streptomyces sp. Q2. NCBI lineage: Bacteria > Bacillati > Actinomycetota > Actinomycetes > Kitasatosporales > Streptomycetaceae > Streptomyces > Streptomyces sp. Q2. The sequence goes on from NZ_JBXEJE010000044.1 coordinate 52,638, forward strand.
ACTGCGAACCCGTTGCGGTTTTCTGGGAGTGCCCGTGTTCCCTCCTCCGCAGAGAACACGGGGCACTGCGGCCGACAACGACCGGCCCCCCAACTGCCCACCTCACGCCGGGCTGCGGGTGCGGGTGCGGGTGCGGCGAGATCGCCGAATCGATCGGATCTGGGTGGCCGCGCATCACCCGGGGCGGGCGCTGCTCCACGCGTCGGCCGTCGCCACGGCTCACGGACCCGGACTTCGTGGTCCTGGACGAGTGGTTGTGCGCGTCGCGATGACCGTGCTGGCACGCTCCAAGGGGCGGCCGGGCTTTCCGCGAGGTGCCCCTTGTCTGGCAGGTGTCCATGGAGACGGCGGTCCAGCCTGACTGGACCGCCGTCCCTCCCCCTCGGGCCGTGGATCAGGCGATGACTTCCGCGGTCGTGAGCAAGAAATCACCGTCGTACAGGTCGACGGTGACGTGGGTCCCCTCGGCGATGCCCAGGTCGACGATCTTGTAGTCGATTACGTTGCTCGTGCCGGGCGGCCGGACCGGGCCGGTCCGGTGGTAGGCACCGCTCCCGTCGAACCACCCTGCTTCCGCCCAGATGCCGTCGCCGTCGTTCTTGGTGTCGTACACCCAGAGTTTCTCGGCGTAGGGGTGGAACTCCACCTTGGCGATGTACGAGCCGCCGTAGTACAGACTGACCTTGGCTGCGTAACCTCCGGCGTCCTTCTCGAAGTACGTGCCGTCGAACGGATCGCTGATCGAGCACGGGCAGTTGTCGGTGTCGCGGTAGTTGATGGTGTCCGTCGGGTAAGGCGCGTACGCCTGGGCCGGTGCGACTGCCGTGCCGAGCAGGGCTCCTGTCGCCAGGGCCACCCCTGCGGCGAGTCTCAGCGTCCTCGGCCACACGCGGCCGGCTGATGATGTGGTTGCAGCTGAGGAGTCCGCAGCGACGCCCCTACGAGTCTTCATGGTTGATCTCCTTCTTCTTCGTGTGTGAGACGGGGTCGCTCCACCCATGGTGGTGTTGCCGGGTGGGCGCGGCCGGTCCGGCTTGGGTCCACACAGGCGGTTGCGCCACGGGACGGCCCGATGCCGGCGACGGACGGCTGGTCCCGGGCTCCACGTCTCGGTCATGACCCGTGAGTTTCTGTCTTCAGACACTGGCGGTGCTCACACCGCCGAGCGAGCTTCCTGTGCTGCTCACGCCTTGCATCTGCCTGCGGAACTGCGGACGTGGTTTTGATCGGTCGCTCAGCGGTGTGCATGCCTCGATTGCAGCGGCCGCGGAGTTGGTTGGCACCCCTGTTCCCACTGCCTATCAACCGCTTCGCTGCACGCCGGCCGCGGTGGAGGGCACAGAGCGGTATCACCGCCGTCAGTCGCGCACCGGGTTCCCTGGCTGCGTAGGTGAGACTGGAGACTGGAGCGCTTATCCCTGGAGACGGACGCACAGGCCACTCTCCCCGCCCAGCCAGACCACGCCGCCGACCCCGGCGACACCACCACCGCGCCGAGGACGCCGACTGCCGGGACGACGACCAGGCGGTGGTACTGCGCCAGGCCCACGAACACCACCTGCCACAGATGATCCCTCGCCGCCCTGCGGGGGCGGGCCCGCGTTGGCGAAGACAACTTCCCGGCTCCGGCGGGCAAGCGCGGGGGCTGAACTCCTCTATCGCGTCGGCGACCTCAAGCTTTGGGCACGCAACCGGCCCCGCGCCGCCTCCGGCACCACCGGACATGGACTGACCGCCCCGGCCGCCGAAGTCCGCGGCCCGACTGCTGTCCGGCACCCTGATGAGCCGACGCCTCACCCGCCGCAAGGCCCGCCCTGCCGAGCGGCGCAGGCCGGGACCACCGGATCCGTCGGCCTGCACAAGTGGGTGGAGATCCTGGAGTGGCACTTCCCGCCGGAGCTCCCCGACCCCGACCACACCACCAGGTAGACCGACCGCACGCTGCCGCCAACCCCGACCATGACCCCGACCACGGCAGGTCAGCGTGCTGGCGTACCTCGCCGGCCACGCTTACGTCCGGTGTTCCTCGAGGAAGTCGTCTGGGCGGGTGCCTTCGTCGCCGTTTTCCGTGCCGAGGCCTTCTTTGCGGGCGTGGCAGGCGCCTCGTACGGGTCAGCGTTGCCCGCCTCGCCGCGCGCCGAACGGGCCTTGTCGACGGACTGCTGCAGCGCGGCCATCAGATCCACCAGCTGGCCCGGCCGGGCTGCCGGCGCCGGGGCCTCCGGCAGCTGGCGGTCGTCCCGCTTCGCTTCGACTACCGCATGCAGAGCGTCGGTGTAGTGATCGGCGAACTCCGGGCCTTCGAGACTGTCGAGCGTCATGGCCTCGATCAGGACCAGGGCTTCGGCGATCTCGTTTTCGTCCAGATGGGAAGCAGCGGGTGCCACGGCGGAGAGGTCGCGGATTTCGTCCGGCCACAGCAGGCCATGCAACGCGATCACGTCCCCGCGGATCCGCAGCAGACCCAGCCGCTCACGGCCGTGCCACGCGTGACCGCGACCTTGCCGCGGCGTTCCAGCGCCTGGCGCAGCAGGACGTAGGGCTTGGCGGCGGCGGTGCCCTGCGGCTGTAGGTAGTAGCCGGGGCCGATGCGGAGCGGGTCGACGGCGGCGGCCGGCATGAACGCGACCAGCTCAATCGTGCGTGCTGTGGTCAGCGGCAGGGCCCGCAGCTATTCGTCCGTGACCGGGATGACCCGGCCGTCCGGGAGTTCGTAGCCGCGCCCTATGTCCCCGAAGGTGACCTCGCGGTCCTCTGCCTCGCACCAGTAGCGGTTGCGTACCAGGCCGTTGTCGGCGGTGTGGATTCGGCGGAAGCGCACGCTGTTGCCTTCGTACTGGTCAAGTACCTCTTGGTCGGAGCACAGGATCAGACGAAGGCCGTGTTCACGCCCCCGGAATCCTCGTACGAGCGATCACGTTCGGGACATCGTTCGAGGTCAGACCATAAAGAACAAGCTCAGATACTGCTTCCCCACAACCCGGCGGCTACGGCCGCCACCCATTCCTCGCTCCAGATACGACCACGAGCCGGTCCGTCTGCCCATGCCACTCAGGTTTCAAGGACACACCGTGCGGTACCTCACCCCCGTGGGTACATAACGCGCCCATTCCTCCCGTGTGAGTGAACGCTGGGTCTCTCGGCACAACAGCGGCTTCGCACCGTACAGATGGTCCATCGGCCAGATCCTCACGAAGCCGTCGCTGTGGCCAAGGGCGAGATGTCTTCCGTCGGGGCTGAACGCCGTGCTCATGACGGAATCCGTGATGTCCGCGTACAGATGGGCCAAGTCTCCTATGGGTTCGCCGATCTGTTGCTGTGTGGCGACGTCCCACAGGCGGGCCGTCGCATCGAAACCGCCAGTGGCCAGGATTCTGCCGTCCGGGCTGAACACTCCTGAGCTCACAGGTCCGGTGTGGCCGGTCAGCGGCCGGCCGCGCATTCGATGGTCGGCGACATCCCACAGGCGGACGGTTCCATCGTCGCCGCCGGATGCGAGCGTCTTGCCGTCCGGGCTGAACGATGTCCAGTTGACCTCGTTGAACGGCCCGGAGAGGGGACGGCCGAGTGGCCGGTGGCTAGCCGCGTCCCACAATTGTATTCTCCCGTCCGCACGCCCGGCCGCCAGTGTCCTGCCGTCAGGACTGAAAGCCACCGACAGTGAGTCATGACGGTCTCCGGGACTCACGAGGGCCTTTCCGGCCTGCCGATGGGTGCTGGTGTTCCACAACCGCACCACGTGATCGTCAGCGGCTGTGGCCAGGAGTTCTCCGTCCGGGCTGAATGCGACCGCGTAGACTTGGGATCCTCCTCCGGTGAGGGGTTCACCCCTCGCCTCGTGCGTGGATGGGTCCAGCAGCATGACAGAGCTGCCTCCGCCGGCGACCGCCAGAGCGGTGCCGTCGCGGCTGAACGCGGCCGCATTGACGGATCCTTCGTTGCTGTAGAACGGGGGGTCGATTGCCTCGCCCGTCAAGACGTCGTAGAAGCGCAGGGTGCCTTCGTTGCCCCCGGTGACCAGCGTCTTGCCGTCCGGGCTGTACGCCACCGTGTACAGGTCGCCGAGCAACTCATCGGCGTGGTGGCCGATGGGCCGGGGAACGCGCACGTTCCACAGCCGTGCCGTGCCGTCGCCGCTCGCGCTGGCTAGCGTTTTGCCGTCCGGGCTGAACGCGACCGCCGCGACGGTACTGGTGTGGCCTTTCAAGGGTTGGCCGATCTGCCGACGGGTCGCCGCTTCCCACAGGCGTACGGTGGAGTCGTTGCCGCCGGTGGCCACAGTCTTGCCGTCCGGGCTGAACGCCACCGACACCAGTGTGTGGGGCGGGCCAGGGAGCGGCTTGCCCACCATCCGTCGTGTTTCCGCATTCCACACCTGCGCATAGGCATCGGCATTGGTCGTGACCATGAACTTGCCGTCGCGGCTGACCTCCAAGCTGGCGCAGGGGAGGGAGTGGAGGAGGGGCTGGCCGGCCTGGTGGTGGGTGAGGGTGTCGAAGAATCGAACCGAGCCGAGGGTTTCGTCACCAAGCTCCATGCCGCAGACGGCCAGAAGGTCACTGTCCGGGACGAACTGCACATCACTCACCCGCTCGTACGGAGTGGGGATGGGTGAGCCGATCTGTTTGCGGGTGGCCACGTCCCACAAGCGCACCGAAACGATGTCTGCGGTAGCCAGGACCGCGCCGTCCGGACTGAGCGCCAGCGCGACGACCGAATCGTCGGCGGAGGAGTGGACTTTAAGGGGGGCGCCGGTTTTTCGGCCCGTGGTCACGTCCCAGAACCGGACCGTGCCGTCACCGCTGCCGGTCGCAAGGGTCCGGCCGTCCGGGCTGAACACCGCCGAGTGGACGATGTCGGTGTGGCCGGTGAGGGGTCGGCCGATCTGCCGGTGGGTGACCGCGTCCCACAGACGTACCGAGCCGTCGTACGACGCCGTGGCGAGAGTCTTGCCGTCCGGGCTGAAGGAGACATCGACGACCCGGTTAGTGTGGCCGGGCAGGACGGCAAGGCCTGGCTGGGCCGCCGCGGCCAGCAGACCGTAACGGGAGTCGGCGGAAGGGTGGATACGCCAGGCCGCGAGGCTCTGGAGTTTGGCCAGCGTAGGGTCACCGTCGCCGAGGGCCGCGCTCTGCCCCACCAGTTGGCCGGCAGCGGCGTTGTCACGCTGTTCGGCAGCGTCCCGGCTGGCCCGGTAGGTCACAAGACCGGCAGCCGCCAGACCCAGCACCAGCACCATGAGGAAGGCGACGAGGCCCCGCCTCCGCCGAGCCCGGGCTCGCGCGGCGTATTCGCTGGTCGCGAGAAACGAACGTTCATCCGCGCTCAGAGCGCTGTAGCGCACAGGATCCGCCTGGATCCGCGACGCGGCGCCGACGGCGATCTCCAGTCGGCCGCCGCTGTAGAGATACGAGTGGTCACGGGCCTGGCCCGCCCACTCCGCTGCGTCCGATCGCAGCCGGGCGCGGGTGATACGGTCGGCGTCCATCTCCGCCAGCCAGGAGTCCCGCAGCAACGGCCAAGCGGTCAGTAGCGCTTCATGGCTGATCTCCACCGTGTCGGCCCCGAGGATCAGCAGCCGCTGATCGGCGAATGCCTCCAACACGGTGTCCACGTCCCGCGACTGCGCCCGCGTCTTTCCGGCGTGCAACTCTTCCCGGGTGACCCTGCCGGCCAGTTTGATCCCGTCTTCGCCCACGGCGGCCAGCCCGGTGAACACCTGCCGCGCCATGACCTGCTGGTCTGCCGTGAGGGTGCTGTAGGCACTGTCCGCGCTTTGCGCGACCGCCCCGTCGATGCCGCCGGCCCGCGCATAGTCGGCGAGCGTGAGCGTCGTCGCGCCAGGATGGGCACGCCACGCCTTGTCCAGGGCATACGAAAGATGCGGCAGCAGCCCCGCCGGTGAGGCAGTCGCGCCGCTTGCGTCCCGCGGCCTTGTGCGGAACACGTCCAGAAGCGCCGTGACCAGGGCGGGATCCACCTGGCGCTCCGCGACGCGCGCGGGTTGGGTCACTGCCGCCCGCAGCTCCAGTTCACTCATCGGCATGACGAGATACCGGCTCTGGACCGCCTCGGCCAGCTGAGGATAGGTGGTACACCGAGCCTCGAAGTCCTCACGCACCAAGATCAGTACCAGCGCCGCTGGCATCTGATTTTCTCCTTGCGGCACGGTGGCAGCAGCGGCCAGCGCGGTGATGAACGCCTGCCGTTGACGCTCATCGGGGCACCGAGTGAACAGTTGTTCGAATTGGTCGATCACCAGGAACAGCCGCTCCTGCCCCGCCGCAGCACCCGCACCGCCTCCCTGAGCAAGGGCTGCCTGACGCGCCGTCAGGGCGAAAGACGCCGGATCATGGTCCAGACGGCTCCGTACGGCCGAAGCGTCCGCATGGGCCAACGAGGCGACACGGGCGGCCAGTTCGTCCAACGGCGTTCTCGACGGCGTGAACAGCTGACACGGCCACGTCCGAGCCTGCGGCAGACCCGGCAGGCCGACCCCCCGTACCTGAGGCAGGACTCCGGCCCTCACCAAGGACGACTTACCGGCACCGGAGACGCCCGACACCATCAACGGGCCCTGAGCGGCGGCGCAGTGCGCCATCCGGTCCAGTACGGATCTGACGGCATCGTCGCGGCCGAAGAAGAAAGGCGCGTCCCGCTCCTCGAACGCGCCTAGCCCGCGGTAGGGGGACTCGACTTCGCCCGAGATACTGATCAGCGGCGGCGCGCCGGACCGGTCGGTCCATGTGCGGTCGCTGTACCGATAGTTGATCTGCGTGTTGTGGTTGCCGAACTGTGCGTGGTCGATCCGCTCCGCGCTGATATCCCATGAACCTGGTTCCACTGCCGCCCCCGATACCGACAGTTCTCGGGCTGATGAATCACCCGTTGTGCTGTGTGTTGTGGTCACCGATCTGCGAGCGGTCGATCTGGTCGGTCCTGATCGTGAACTTCCCTCCACCCGCGGCCTCGGGCGCTCCACCGCTCGTGGCCGGCTCGGGCTGGGGCCCCGGCGTGCCACCGCCGTCGGCCGCGGGCGACACCGGCTCACCCCGACCTGCAGCCCACGCCGCCACACCCATCACGAGCGCCGCAAGTTCACAGCAGGCGGCAATGATCCCCGCCAGCCCAGAGGCTGCCTCCGGCCCGCTCACAACGACGGCGACACCCAGCCCGACTGCGGCCAGTATGGCAATCACGCCAGCGCTCCAAAGTATCTGATGACGCGTCATAGCTAGATCATGCAGCCAATACGTGATCATTATGCCAAACGGGCTAATAGGATTTTGTGGGGCGCCACGAACAGTGTTGTCCCAGCCGGACATGAGCGTAGGCTCTTGGCATCGCAAGCGTCGCCCGGACTGTGGCTCTGTGGAACTGCCATGGTGAGTGATCGTGTGTCCATTTGCGTACTCTTTGCCCCAGTCTTCACCGCTGTAACGCCCTCGTTCTTGCTGATGGCTACGCTGGACGGTGGCAGCCCGCAGCCGGTGCAGCGAAGGTGCGAGCCCGAGTACCGCGGCGGCCTCGCCGCCCTCAACACCGATCCTGGCCGTCTACCGAACCACGGGCAAGGGCCGGGTCGAGCGCCGGCCCGGTCTCGTGCCACCCACCACGAGGTCATCGGGCACCGGGCCGCCCTGGACAACGTCGCCCTCAAACCGCTGCCGTCCACCCCTTATCTGGTGGCTGAGCGGCTGCGACCGGTCGGCAAGGACTGCCCCCGGCAAGTACACCCCGTCAGCCGACCCCAACCGTGGCGGCTCCCAGTACTTCCAGGTCTACCTCGGCCCCACCCGCGTTGACAGTGCCAAGGTGGACATCGCCGTCCTACGGACCCTGGCCGGGGCCGGAGACAAGCCCCCTGATCTCCGCCGTCGACCTTCCCTGGCCTGTGGACTGGCCCACCGTCCGCTTCTACCCCTCATCGACCACATCGCCGACAAGGTCCGCGCCCTCTACGAACGTCACAGCGAGGGGACATCCAGCCGCTCCCTCGATCTGGCCGACATCCTCCTGATCAGCCAGCAAGAGAAGATCAACGACAGGGCCGCCCACCAGGAAACAGAACAACGCCGCCAGCGGGGCACCGACCTCGCGCCGGGACCGACGGGCAAACGACAAACACTCGAGCGCCGCTGCCCTGGTCCTCGGTCTGCAAGGCTGCCGAAACCTTCCCCGGAGTTGCCCAAGCAGCACAGACGCTCCTCAACCCGCTCCTGGACGGCACCGTCGCAGGAGGCTGGGATCCCGTCCGTGCAGCCTGGGAGCTTCCTGCTACCTGACCGGCACCTTCGGAGGTAGAAACTGACGGTCTCGGTGTCGGCGAGCTGCTTAAGGCGCCGCTCGACGCGTGGCAGCACGGTGCGCCTGCGTCTCCTCCAGGTGAGCTTCGGCATCACCGGCAGCGTCAGGGTGCAGTCGGCCGCCGCGGCGAGCGCCCGCTCGGCCAGGCGGCCCACACGTTCCGAAGGGGCGGCTGCGTGATCACTCGTTGGTGCGTAGTTTGGTGAGAACTCGCGCAGCGACTACTGACTGCACCCGAGCGGCCCGCACCTCACCGGTGTGGGCCGTCGGCGTTACCCGGGAGGAGCTGGTCCGGCACCCGCGGGGACTCCGGCGTATGGGTTCCGTCAAAAGAGTACGGGCCGCCGTAAGGAAGGCGTCAACGCCCGCCGAATCCGGCCAGCGAAGCGCTTTCCTCGAATCGTCCGTTCGATCCGAACCTCATCTAGGAGCTCGCGATGGCCGACCTGGCCTTCGTCGTCACCACGGTCGCGGTGTTCGCGCTGGTGGCTCTCGTCGCCAAGGGGGTGGCGAAGCTGTGACCATCGAAAACCTTGTCGGCCTGGTCGTGGCCGTCGCTCTGCTGGGCTATCTGATCCTCGCCCTGGTCTTCCCGGAGAGGTTCTGAGCACCCTATGAGCTCTGTCCTCGCCGGTTTGCTCCAACTGCTCGCGCTGATGGCGGCGCTGGCACTGGCATACCGCCCGCTCGGCGACTACATGGCCCGGGTCTACTCCTCCGACAAGCACCTGCGTGTGGAGAAGTGGATCTACAAGGGCATCGGCGCCGACCCGAACGCCGAGATGCGCTGGTCGGCCTATCTGCGCGGTGTCCTCGCCTTCTCCGCGGTGAGTGTGCTCTTCCTGTACCTGTTGCAACGGGTGCAGGGCAGCCTGCCCGGCTCGCTGGGCTTCTCCTCGATCGACCCGGACCAGGCGTTCAACACCGCCGCGTCCTTCGTGTCGAACACCAACTGGCAGTCCTACTACGGCGAGCAGGCCATGGGCCACGTCGTCCAGACCGGCGGCCTTGCGGTGCAGAACTTCCTGTCCGCCGCCGTCGGCATCGCTGTCGCGGTGGCTCTCGTACGAGGATTCGCCGGCTCCCGCACCGGTGAGCTGGGCAACTTCTGGACCGACTTGGTGCGCGGCACCGTCCGTATCCTGCTGCCGCTCTCCGTCGTCGCCGCGATCGTCCTGGTCGCCTGCGGCGTGATCCAGAACTTCTCCAACATCCACGAGGTCGGCCAGTTCACGGGTGGCAACCAGGAGTGGAACGGCGGCGCGGTCGCCTCGCAGGAGGCCATCAAGGAGATCGGCACCAACGGCGGCGGTTACTTCAACGCCAACAGCGCGCATCCCTTCGAGAACCCCAACGCGTTCTCCAACCTCTTCGAGGTCTTCCTGCTCCTGTTGATCCCGTTCGCGCTGACGCGAACCTTCGGCCGGATGGTCGGCTCACTGCGCCAGGGCTACGCAATCCTCGCCACAATGGCGACCATCTGGGTCGCCTTCATCTGCCTGATGTGGTGGACCGAGTTCGCGCACCACGGCCCGGCGTTCGAGATCGCAGGCGGTGCGATGGAGGGCAAGGAGACCCGCTTCGGCATCGGCGCTTCGTCGATCTTCTCGATCTCCACGACGCTCACCTCCACCGGTGCGGTGGACTCGTTTCATTCCTCCAACACGGGGCTGGGCGGCGGGCTGAACCTGCTGGGCATGCAGCTCGGTGAGATCGCGCCCGGCGGTACCGGATCGGGCCTTTACGGCATGCTGATCATGGCGGTCATCGCGGTGTTCATCGCCGGTCTGATGGTCGGCCGTACGCCCGAGTACCTGGGCAAGAAGATCGGCACTCGCGAGATCAAGTTCGCGGCCTGCTACATCCTCATCACCCCGGCGCTGGTGCTCATCTTCACCGCCGCGGCGATGGCGCTGCCGACTCCGCCGCACTCCATGCTGAACAGCGGCGCGCACGGCTTCTCCGAGATCCTGTACGCATACACATCAGGCGCCAACAACAACGGCTCGGCCTTCGCCGGCCTGAACGCGGACACGCCGTGGTTCAACACCACCATCGGCATCGCGATGCTCCTCGGACGTTTCCTGCCGATGGTGTTCGTGCTGGCGCTGGCGGGTTCGCTGACCGAGCAGAAGCCGGTGCCGGCCACCGCGGGCACGCTGCGCACCGAGAAGCCGCTGTTCACCGGGCTGTTGGTGGGCGCGATCCTGATCATCACTGGTCTGACGTACTTCCCGGCGCTGGCGCTGGGGCCGCTCGCTGAAGGGCTGGCGTCATGACCAGCGACACCAAGAAACACGACGCAGAAAAGCAGGACGCCATGTCCACCTCGACTCCGACGCTTGCTCCCCACCAGGACGCACCGACCGGCCACAAGGGCGGCGAAGGCCGTGTCGGCGCGGGCCTTTTCGACCCCAAGCAGCTGCTCAGGTCGCTGCCGGACGCTCTCCGGAAGACCGACCCGCGGGTGATGGTCAAGTCACCCGTCATGTTCGTGGTGTTGGTCGGCTCGGTGCTGACGACGGTGTTCTCGTTCAAGGACTCGGGCGACTGGTTCGGCTGGGCGATCAGTGCCTGGCTGTGGCTCACCGTGATCTTCGCCAACCTGGCGGAGGCGGTCGCCGAGGGCCGCGGCAAGGCGCAGGCCGACACGTTGCGCAAGGCCAAGACGGACACTGTGGCGCGACGGCTGTCCAAGGACAGCGGGACCGAGGAGCAGGTGCCCGGCACCGAGTTGCGGATCGGTGACCTGGTGGTCTGTGAGGCGGGCGACATCATCCCCGGCGACGGTGACGTAGTCGAGGGTGTCGCCAGTGTTGACGAGTCGGCGATCACCGGTGAGTCGGCCCCGGTCATCCGTGAGTCCGGCGGCGACCGCAGTGCCGTCACCGGCGGTACGAAGGTCCTCTCCGACCGGATCGTCATCAAGATCACGACAAAGCCGGGGGAGACCTTCATCGACCGCATGATCAACCTGGTCGAGGGAGCGGCCCGGCAGAAGACGCCCAACGAGATCGCGCTGAACATCCTGCTCGCCTCGCTGACGATCGTCTTCCTGCTGGCGGTGGCCACGCTGCCGCCGTTCGCCAACTACGCGGGCACACATCTGACCATGGTCGTGCTGGTGGCCCTCCTGGTCTGCCTGATCCCGACCACGATCGGTGCCCTGCTCTCCGCGATCGGCATCGCGGGCATGGACCGACTGGTGCAGCGCAACGTACTGGCCATGTCGGGCAGAGCAGTCGAAGCCGCCGGCGACGTATCGACCCTGCTGCTCGACAAGACCGGCACCATCACGCTCGGCAACCGGCAGGCCGCCGAGTTCGTACCGGTAGCCGGCACGACCGAGGCCGAGCTGGCGGAGGCCGCCCAGCTGTCGTCGTTGGCCGACGAGACGCCCGAGGGCCGCTCCATCGTCGTACTGGCGAAGGAGAAGTACGGGCTGCGCGAACGCCACCAGGGCGAGCTGGCCGGTGCCGAGTGGATCGTCTTCACTGCGCAGACCCGCATGTCCGGTGTCGACCTCACAGAAAACGGCACCGCCCGAAAGGTCCGCAAGGGGGCCACCGGTTCGGTGCTCGCCTGGGTCCGGGAGCAGGGTGGCACGGTCGCCGGCGACGCCGACACCATCTCTAACTCCATCTCCGAGGCGGGCGGCACTCCGCTGCTGGTGGCGGTTGAGGGCGCCGACGGGGCCAGGGTGCTGGGCGTCGTCCACCTCAAGGACGTCGTCAAGGAGGGCATGCGGGAGCGGTTCGACGAGCTGCGCCGCATGGGCATCAAGACCGTCATGATCACGGGTGACAACCCGCTGACGGCCAAGGCGATCGCCGAGGAGGCGGGTGTCGACGACTTCCTCGCGGAGGCCACTCCGGAGGACAAGATGGCGCTCATCAAGCGGGAGCAGGCGGGCGGCAAGCTCGTGGCGATGACCGGTGACGGTACCAACGACGCGCCCGCGCTCGCCCAGGCAAACGTCGGTGTGGCGATGAACACGGGGACGTCGGCCGCGAAGGAGGCCGGCAACATGGTCGACCTCGACTCCAACCCGACCAAGCTCATCGAGATCGTCGAGATAGGCAAGCAACTCCTCATCACCCGGGGCGCGTTGACGACGTTCTCCATCGCCAACGACGTGGCGAAGTACTTCGCGATCATCCCGGCGCTGTTCGCGGCGGTCTACCCGGGCCTGGACAAGCTCAACGTCATGGGACTGTCCTCGCCGGACTCCGCGATCCTGTCCGCGGTCATCTTCAACGCGCTGATCATCATCGCGCTGGTGCCGCTCGCCCTGCGCGGCGTGCAGTACTGCCCGGTCAGCGCGGACAAGCTGCTCCGCCGCAACCTCGGGATCTACGGTCTCGGCGGGCTGATAGCCCCCTTCATCGGCATCAAGATCATCGACCTGCTCATCTCCCTCATCCCCGGGATCGGCTGACCGTCATGAACAACTCGGTTACGAACACTGCCCGGTTGCTCTGGGCCGGCCTGCGCGCCCTTCTCGTGCTGACTGTGGTGACGGGCATCCTCTATCCGCTGGCCATCACCGGCGTCGCCCAGGGGATCTTCCCCGGCAAGGCGAACGGCTCGCAGATCAAGGCGGACGGCAAGGTCGTCGGCTCCTCGCTCATCGGCCAGGCGTACAACCTGCCGCTGACGAAGGGCCGGCAGACCCCGGAGCCCGACCTGAAGTGGTTCCAGGGGCGCCCGCAGAACGGCCTGGGCACCAACAGCGTCAACACCCAATACAAGCTGATCCTGTCCGGCGCGACGAACCGTTCCGGTGACAACGCGGACCTGATCAAGTGGGTCAAGGACGCCAAGGCGGCGGTCATCAGGGACAACTCGGTGAAGGGCTACACGGTCAAGGCGTCCGACGTGCCCGCCGACGCGGTCACCTCCTCGGGCTCCGGCCTGGACCCGGACATCTCTCCGGACTACGCCGACATTCAGGTCCACCGGATCGCCGAGCGGAACGGCTTGTCCGTCGCCCAGGTCCACAAGCTCGTGGACGAGCACACGGACGGCCGCATTCTCGGCTTCATGGGCGAGCCCACGGTCAACGTCCTGGAACTCAACATCGCGCTCAAGGAACTCGTGGCCAGGAGCTGATGGCCTTACGTGCACCACGCGGGAGTTGGCGGGCCAGGAGGCATTCCCGATCCGTCAACTCCCGCGCGGCCATGACATGGATTCCGCATCCTCTGGCTCTCCGTGCAACAGGAAAGGCGCACACCGATGACCCGGGTACTGGTCGTAGAGGACGACCCCCAGCTCGTACGGGCGCTCGTGATCAACATGCAGGCACGGCAGTACGGCGTCGACGCGGCCCCCGACGGCGCCACCGCGCTCCGGCTCGCCGCCGCCCGCCAGCCCGACGTGGTCCTCCTCGATCTGGGACTGCCGGACATGGACGGCACGGACGTCATCAAGGCCCTGCGCGGCTGGACCAAGGTCCCGATCCTGGTGCTGTCCGCCCGCCGGGCCTCCGACGAGAAGATCGCCGCGCTCGACGCGGGCGCCGACGACTACATCACCAAGCCGTTCAGCATGGACGAACTCCTCGCCCGGCTGCGGGCTGCCGTCCGCCGCACCGAAACCGTCCCGCTCACTCCCGAGACGACGCTGGTCATCACGGACGACTTCACCATCGATCTGCTGGCCAAGAAGGCCATCCGGGCCGGCCGCGATGTGCGCCTCACCCCCACTGAGTGGCATCTGCTGGAAATCCTGGTCTGCAACCCCGGCCGGCTCATCACGCAGAAGCACCTGCTGCAGGAGGTGTGGGGTGCTTCCCAGAGCAACAAAAACAACTATCTGCGGGTGTACATGGCCCAGCTGCGGCGCAAGCTGGAAGCCGACCCGGCCCACCCCCGCTACCTGATCACCGAACCGGGCATGGGCTACCGCTTCGAGAGCTGACCTGCTCCCGACCGTTCTGACCGCATACGACGTAGAGACGAGACCATGGCACGCGGCAAGCTCCGGATATACCTCGGCGCGGCACCGGGCGTCGGCAAGACGTACGCGATGCTCTCCGAGGCACACCGCCGTGTCGAACGGGGGACCGACTGCGTGGTCGCCTTCCTGGAACACCACAACCGGCCCCGCACCGAGGTCATGCTCCACGGCCTGGAACAGATCCCCCGCAAAGAGCTGGAGTACCGGGGGAGCGTCTTCACCGAGATGGATGTCGACGCGGTCCTGGCCCGGCACCCCCAGGTGGCTCTCGTCGACGAACTCGCCCACACCAACATCCCCGGCTCCCGCAACGCCAAGCGCTGGCAGGACGTCGAGGAACTGCTCGCGGCCGGGATCGACGTCGTCTCGACGGTCAACATCCAGCATCTGGAGTCGCTGGGGGACACCGTCGAGTCGATCACCGGGGTGCGGCAGCAGGAGACCGTCCCCGACGAGGCCGTCCGGCGGGCAGACCAGATCGAGCTGGTCGACATGTCGCCGCAGGCGCTGCGCCGGCGGATGGCGCACGGCAACATCTACAAGGCCGACAAGGTCGACGCGGCCCTGTCCAACTATTTCCGCCCGGGCAATCTGACCGCGCTGCGGGAGCTGGCGCTGCTCTGGGTGGCCGACCGGGTCGACGCGTATCTGACCGAGTACCGCAGCGAACACCGGGTGTCGAAGATCTGGGGCTCGCGGGAGCGGATCGTGGTCGGTCTGACCGGTGGCCCCGAGGGCCGCACGCTGATCCGCCGGGCCGCCCGGCTCGCCGAGAAGGGTGCCGGCGGAGAGGTGCTGGCCGTCTACATCGCGCGCAGCGACGGACTGACCAACGCCTCGCCCAAGGAGCTGGCCGTCCAGCGCGCCCTGGTGGAGGACCTGGGCGGCACCTTCCACCACGTCATCGGCGACGACGTCTCCTCGGCTCTGCTGGACTTCGCGCGGGGGGTCAACGCCACCCAGATAGTCCTCGGCGTCTCGCGGCGCAGGGGATGGCAGTACGTCTTCGGGCCCGGTGTCGGCGCCACGGTCGCCCGGGAGTCGGGCCCCGACCTCGACGTGCACCTGATCACCCACGACGAGGCCGGCAAAGGCCGAGGGCTGCCGGTTGCGCGAGGTGCGCGGCTCGGCCGGCCGCGGATCATCTCGGGCTGGCTGACTGGGGTGGTCGGCCCGACGCTGCTCACGCTGCTGCTGACCAACGGCGACGCCGAGCTCGGTCTCGCCAACGACATGCTGCTGTTCCTGACGCTGACCGTGGCTGCGGCCCTGCTCGGCGGCCTGCTCCCGGCGCTGGCCTCGGCGGCCTTCGGGTCGTTTCTGCTGAACTACTACTTCACCCCGCCCCTGCACCGCCTCACCATCGCCGATCCCAAGAACATCGTCGCCCTCGTGGTCTTCTTCGCCGTGGCGGTGTCGGTGGCCTCCGTGGTGGACCTGGCCGCCCGGCGTACGCATCAAGCGGCCCGGCTGCGCGCCGAGTCGGAGATCCTCTCCTTCCTGGCGGGCAGCGTGCTGCGCGGCGAGACCAGCCTGGCGGCCCTGCTGGAGCGGATGCGGGAGACCTTCGGCATGGAGTCGGTCGCCCTGCTGGAGCGGGAAAGCGACGTAACCCCGTGGAGCTGCGCGGGCAGCGTGGGCCCACAGCCCTGCCAGTACCCCGAGGACGCGGACGTGGACATGCCGGTCGGCGACCACATGGCGCTCGCGCTGTCCGGCAGAGTGCTGCCCGCCTCCGACCGCCGGGTTCTCGCCGCGTTCGCCGCCCAGGCCGCCGTGGTCCTGGACCGCCAGCGCCTGCAGTCCGAGGCCGACCAGGCCAAGGAACTCGCCGAGGGCAACCGCATCCGCACCGCCCTGCTCGCCGCCGTCAGCCACGACCTGCGCACCCCGCTCGCCGGGATCAAAGCCGCCGTCTCCTCCCTGCGATCGGACGACGTGGCCTGGTCCGAGGAGGACCAGGCCGAACTCCTGGAGGCCATCGAAAACGGCGCCGACCGCCTCGACCACCTGGTGGGCAACCTGCTCGACATGTCCCGGCTGCAGACCGGCACCGTCGCCCCGCTGATCCGCGAGATCGACCTCGACGAGGTGGTGCCCATGGCCCTGGACGGCGTACCCGAAGACAGCGTGGAGCTGGACATCCCAGAAACCTTGCCAATGGTCGCCGTCGACCCGGGCTTGCTCGAGCGGTCGGTGGCCAACCTGGTCGAGAACGCGGTCAAGTACAGCCCCGCCGGCGAGCGCGTCCTGGTGGCTGCCAGCGCCATGGCCGACCGAGTGGAGGTGCGGGTGGTGGACCGCGGCCCGGGCGTCCCGGACGAGGCCAAGGGCCGCATCTTCGAGCCGTTCCAGCGCTACGGTGACGCCCCGCGCGGCGCCGGCGTCGGTTTGGGCCTCGCGGTCGCCCGCGGTTTCGCCGAGGCGATGGGCGGCACTCTCAACGCCGAGGACACCCCCGGCGGCGGCCTCACCATGGTCCTCACCGTGCCGGCCGCATCCGACCGCCGACCGCTCCCCTCCGGCCTTTCGGTGACCGCCACCTCCTAGCGACGCCAACATCCCGCCCGTACAGGCCAGTACGGCGGCGTTAAAGCCCTTCAGAGCCATTGCCCCCGAGTGCAAGCGGATACGGCCCGACTTCACGCGTGGTCGGTGGGAAGGCGCTCCACCCGTCAGCGAGGCCGATCGGCTCCAGCATGCTGCGGGTGGCCGCTCCCAGGTCACCAACCAGGTCCGCGCCTACGACCTGATGCGGACCCTCGGCCGGGACGGGTACCCGGCCGCGCTGGGGCAGGTGTTCGCCGAGTACGGGCAAATCACCACGATCCTGCACCTGCTTGCCGTCGTCGACCCCGTGGACGACACCTTCCGGCGGCAGATGAGCAACCAGCCAGGACGAGGCCGGCCGCGTCGGCGAGCGTGGCCAGGTCCGCGGTGCGGCCGTCGACCAGCGGGCGCAGCACCGCTTCCGCTGCCGGGGCGAACTCGAACGTGCTCCCTGCGGCGGAGAGCGTCACCGCGTCCTCGCCGACCTCCAGCACCTGGGAGGACACCGCCGCCCACAGCACGGAGTCCGACCATGGAGAAGATGATCCGATGAAGCGCCGCAACCTGCTGCGCGGCGCCCTGGCCGCCGGCCTCACCGCTCCGGCCCTCGCCGCCCGGACCGACGTCGACCAGACCCTCTCCCCCGACACGCCCCAGGACTTGGCCGACTTGGAAGCGGCAGCCGAGAGCTAGGGTACGGCTACCACGGACAGCAGCCCACCCGCGTCCTGGCCGACCTGGTCACCGACTTCACGACCCTGCGCCCGCTGCTCACCGTCCCGTAACCCGCACCGGTCCGGGCGCGGCTGTGCCGTACGGCCGGACAGATGGCCGGGATGACCGCGATCGTCTTACACGACCTGGACAGCTGCCGGGAATCCCGCGCCTGGTTCAACACGGCCGCCCGGGCCGCCGCCGAATCCGGCGACGACCAGCTGCACGCCTGGGTCCTCGCCCGCGAGGCGATGGTCCCGCTCAACTACGGCGCCCCGAAGGCGGCGGCCGGCCTCGCCGTACGGGCCCGTCACCTCGCAGGGCACCGGCCGACCGCCGCGGCTACGCTGGCGGCCACGGTCGCCGCCCGCGCCTACGCACTCAACCACCAGAGCGAGCAGGCCGTCGCCGCGCTCGAGGCCGCCGACGCCCTCATGGACCGGCTCCCCGAGAACGAGCGGTCGGACACGTGGCTGACGTACGGCGAGCAGAAGCACCACGTCCACCTCAGCCACGCGTTCACCACGCTCGGGGACACCCGCCTCGCCCACGTCAGCCACGAGCGCGCCCTGGAGCTGTCCGCGCCGAGCAGCACCATGACGCGCACCCTGCTGAACATCGACGCGGCGACGTGCTCCCACCACGACGGCGACATCGAGCAGGCGTGCCGTCGTACGGTCACCGCCCTGACAGCGCTGCCCGGCGACTACCGCACCGGCCTGGTCCGCGCCGCGCCCTGGACCTGTACGAGGCGATCCCCGCCCAGCACCACCGCTGTACGGGAACTACGCGACATCGTGGCCGGCTGACAACTACGGCTCCCACAGCGGGCGGGCACCCCCGGTCCCCTCGCAGTGGAAGCACTGGCCGCCCCCGGGCATGCTGCAGGGACTGATGGTGCCGACGGCGTGGCGCAGGAGCCTGTCGGGCCTGCGCGAGGCAGAAGGGGGTCAGCTTTCCGTGCTCCCGGAGACGGCTTCCATGAGGAGGGAAGCCAGCGGGCGCAGGTCGCCGTAGGAGGCTCGCCACCAGGCGAAGGCGACGGGGTCGATGAGCTGGCACACCAGGAGGGCATCCCAATCGGCGGCGGTCCGACAGCTTCGCAGATCGTGTTCCTCGTGCGGAAAGTTCTCGGTGTGCCGCACGGCGCCCATGCGGGACATGGCGCGTCGTAGGAGGAGGTCTTCGCCGGTGTCCAGGAGTGCCAGCGCCCGGCGCGTGTCGGTCATGTTCCGCATGATGGTGCTGGGGCGAAAGGGGACCGTGCGGCCGTCTGGCCCCTGATTCCAGCTCAGGAGGGGATGAAGAGACGAAAGAGCCTCTGCCAGGTCCTTTTGGTCCAGGTCTTCCATCGGCCTGCCCATAGTGGCGGCGATGATGCGCAGGGCCTCGCGGAGGCCGGTGTTTGGTGAGCGTGTTGATGCTGTCTGGGCGGCGGCCTGTTCGATCTCCTGGAAGGTCCTGTCGATGTCCTGCTGAGCGATGCCGCCGTCACGGGCGATCTCGGCGAACAGTGCCATGACGGGCTCGGGGTTCAGGGTAGAGAGCGATGCGATGGCCTTGCCGGTGGCGGGGTTGAGCGCGGGGAGCTTAGGCCACTCGTGGCTTTCCAGGCGTTTGACGGCTTCGCGGAGCTGTTTGCGGAGTTCTTTGGTGGCGGCCGGGTCGTCGTTCATGGACAGCAGCCTCCAGCCGAGCACGCGGCACAGGTGCCGCTTGCGGCCGTCGTTGCTCGCGGAGCAAGCCTTGGCGCAAACGAGGGCGGCGGTGACGGCGTTGTCGATCTCGGTGTCCGTCGCGTCGCCGGTCAGTTTCGGGATGAAGTGGGACTGAATGTCGCGCAGCATCTTCTTGTCGCTGTAGGCGTCCGTCCCGTATCCGGCGTCGTTGAGGGCCTGGCGTACGGGCTCGAAGGAGGCAGCAGGCTTGTTGCTCCGGGGCATGGCCCCGAGGCTAGATCCCGACTCCGGTATGGGGTCCACTTTTTCGCCGATTTCGATTTCGGCATCCGCGATCCCCTGGGGCTCCCAACGTCGAAGGGAGCATCGGAATGCCGGATCAGGAGAACGCCCGAGAGCAGGAGAAGTCGCGGTCCCGTGCCGCGTGGCGACATGTCGCGCGGCGGATGGGGGTGCGGCTGTTCGTGGAGCTGGTGTTCTGGTTCTTGCGGAACCTGTGAGCGCCCTTCGCGCGTATCCCGACCGTCACTGCCCAGGGGGCGGGGGCGGTCGGGATACGCGCGTATTCCGACGGAAGACCCACTATGCCGCTCTGCGGCAGCTCCTCACCGAGTACGCAGACGAGCTGTCCCAGGAGATCGACGGCGGAGCCCCGCTCGCCAAGTGATCTTCGGGCCATCTCGCGCTAACCCGGGCCAACTGAAGTACTACATTACTGAGATTTGCCGCGTGATGTCGTGAGGGGGCGCTGACCGGCGAGGGCTGGCATCGTTCCGGGCCATCAGACGAAGATCACCTGTAGTCGCGAGCGCCGAGACGCTGTCTTCGACGGCAGGTGCCTTGTGCGATCTTCGGCGACCTTCTAGCCTCACTCCACCATTGGCGATCAACGTGACGGGGGACGTGACGCGGTGAACAACGCCATCACATCGGCTGAAGGCGCCGGCAAGCCCGATGCGTCCAGTCGTTCCATACGTAGTCTGCTGGCCCACTGGGGCCCCACGATCGTCTTCAACATCGCCGGGCCGATCCTGCTCTACGGCTACCTGACCGATCACGGGTGGAGCAAGGCGCATGCACTCATGCTCGCCTCTCTGCTGCCGTTGGGGGAGATCAGTGTCATCTACGCGCTCCGCCGCCAGATCGACGATTTCGGCGTCTTCACGTTGATCACGATGGGCTTGACGCTGGTGAGCATGGTGGCGTTCAACAGCGCTCGCGCGATCCTGATCAAGGATTCGCTGCTGATCGGCGTCATCGGCCTGGGGATTCTGCTGACACTGGTGATGGCGCGTCCATTCGCGTTCTACATGGGCCGCAAGTTCGCCACCGACGGCACCGAGGCGAGTCGCGCCTGGTGGGAAAGCTTGTGGCGGTACGACGGCTTCCGGCGCACCCAGCGGACGATCACCATCGTGTGGGGCGTCGCGTTCGTGGTCGAGGCCGCCGTTCGCGTCCTGCTGACGTACATGTTGTCGACGTCGATCATGGTGAGCGTCAGCAGCATCGGGCCGTTCGCCGTGCTCGTCTCCCTGGTCTTCTGGACGATCCGCTACAGCCGGCGCAAGCAGGCCCAGGCTGAGCGGGCGCAGGGACCGGTCGAGGCGCCTGGCGCCACGGGTCTGGCCGGGAACGGCACCGTGACTTGAGAGCAGCTCCTGCTGGTGATCATTGCGTGAAGTGCCGGAGCGGCCTGATCCCTCGCGGGTCAAGGCCTGTCCTCTGCGACATCGCGCGGCGAAACTCAGTAGCCGTCGGCTGGCGCCGGTTTTCTCGGCCAGTTGGGGGTGGCGCCTTTCCGGGCGAGGCGCCTGGTCGTGAGGGTGATGGCGGCCCAGGTGATCGGGGTTTCGGAGTGGCGGATGAGCCGCTCGTAGTCCCTCGCGTGACGGCGGGCGTGCGTCATCCAGGCGAGCGACCTCTCGACGACCAGCAGCGGGGCAGCACGACGAAGCCGGAGGCGTCCTTAGGACGGCTGACTGGTTGGATGGTGAGGTTGAGGTGCTGTTTCGCCCAGTCCACGAGCTTCCCGGCATAGGCGGAGTCGGCCCACACGATCGTGATCTCGGGGTGCATCAGGCGCAGGCGGAAGAGGACTTCCTTGGCGGCCGCCGAGTCGTGCAGGTCGGCGGGGGTGACCATGACCATGAGGGGCAGGCCGCGGGTGTCGACGACCAGGTGGCGCTTGCGGCCGTTGATCTTTTTTCCCGCGTCGTAGCCGCGAGTGGCCTTGGAGACGGTCTCCGCGGCCTTCACGCGCAGGACGTCGAGCACGTCGAGGATGTGCTGGGTGCCGCGTACGAGGCGGAACATCCCGGAGATGTGCACGGTGTCGCCCGGCCGCGCGTACGTCAGCAGGTCGCCGAACTTCGGGCGCTCCAGCGGATGAAGGCGGCTGGAGGCGCCGCCCTCTTCCGGCCTGCCAGCCAGGCGGTCAGTCGCTCCGTCTCTTTCGGGCTACCGACGGAATTCGTTGACCAGCCGTAACGTGGCTTCCGCTGAGTTGGATTCCCGCGCAGGAGTGCCCACGTACCCGCTCCTGAGCGTCGGCGCTGGCGCGAACGCACGCATCACCGATGGGGCCCGCCGAACCGACGTGTTTCGTCACCTGGGGCGGCCCATTTCGTCGGTGTCCCCAGGTTGCTGGCCTCCCACAATCCTGTGTGTCACACCTAAGGGGCAGACTGGTGGCACAACGAAGCTTCGGAAGGGCAGGGCGTTGCGGCAGGGTAACCCGTCGAGCGCCGCTGCTCGGGGGTGGCTGGTGCCACGGGGGGGAGATGCGCGGCTGTGATCTTCGACAGTCTTGATGTGTCGTACGGCGAGATGTGGGGTTCCCAGCAGGGAATGACCCATCCGGAACCGATGTCGCGCGCGGTCGCCGCACGCAGACATGCTGCCGGGATGGAGTACGCCGTTTTGTTGTCCGCGCGGGAGCGACCGCTGGCACTGGTCGAGCGCTGGCCGCGCCGGATGTGGCGCGTATATCTGTTCGACGACAGGTCCTGGCGTATGCAGATGATCGACCTCAAGCCGCACGGCACGGGGATGTTGTTGGCTCGCTGGAACACCCGATGGCAGTTTTCCAACGAGCAGGAGTACTCGTCCTCGAAGTGGGATGTCCAGGAGACCACGACCGTCTCGGCCGACGGGCAGGTCGAGGTGAAGTCTGAGTTCGCCAGGTCGAGGGGAGCGTCGGCGGAGCCACTGCAGGCTCGAACATCCGGCCCGTCGAGCGCCCCCGTGCGGCGGTTCCTGGCGCCAGTCGAAAGCTTCCTCTGCCCCGAACCGGAATTCGGTGACTGGCAGGTGTTCGCGCCGTTCCTCGCCCAGCAGGGCCACGAGCCCGCCACGACCGTACTCCTGAGCGACGCATCGGTGGACGAAGGATCGGGACCGCTGCACGCCACCGGAATTGAGCAACTGTTCAGTCCGGGTGCCTGCGACACGCCGGATGGGCCGGCCGTCGTCGAGCTCGTTGACGCCGGCGTGCTGCGGATCACGTCAGGGCAGCTGGCGGTCTCGGACCCCGGCTGGGCCGGGGAGACCTCGCGGACCGTCGCTGTGCCACCGGGCGAGTTCCCGGTCATGCTGTCGATTTTGCGTACGACAAGCGGGGCCAGGGTCGCCGCGGCCAGGGTGAGGTTCCTGGACATCTCGCCCCGTGAGTGGGAAATGGTCCTCCGGCCCGACGAGGACCTGGGGCTGCTCAGCGAGGGCCAGTTCTACGGGGTTGGCGTGGATACTGGCACAGTGGCTTTCATGGACGCGACTCGGACAGTGATCGAAGACCAGCTGGACGAGGACCTGTTCATACCCCTCGGCAGCCATTTCACCGTCGAACTGCCCAGCATGGAGCCCGAGCCGAACCTCATCGCCTTCCGTGCCGGCTGGGGTGACGGGACCTACCCCGTCTGGATCGGCCGCAGCCATGACGGACAGGTTGGTTGCGTCGTCGTCGACTTCCAGCTCCATTCCGCCGACGGGGAAGAGTGCTGATGCAGCCGCTCGCGGCCCAAGTTCACCGGGCAAGACCCCAGGGCGTCCTGCCCGGTACCGATCCCACCGCATGAACCAGGCATCATGATCCGGCTCCCCGCCGTGCTTGGCGCACCGTGGAGAGCCCGCAAGGCTCGGCCTTGGCAGGCGATGTCAGGTGTGAATGACGGAGGCAGATCATGGAAGCAGGCGCGGACGCGGGTTCGCTGGACTGGGCGAGGGCTTGGATGTGCGCTACTTTCACCCGCGGTCTCGGTCCCGAGGAGGTGTTCGCCCGGTACGGGGCCGATCCGGAGCGGGCGCGCCAGCTCGGCGGGGACGCGGCCTCGGATCTGCTCTCGGGTGAATCGGGTGACGGGATGGTCTCGTTGCTGC
The DNA here is from genome assembly GCF_056820935.1 of Streptomyces sp. Q2. Lineage (NCBI taxonomy): Bacteria > Bacillati > Actinomycetota > Actinomycetes > Kitasatosporales > Streptomycetaceae > Streptomyces > Streptomyces sp. Q2. The sequence goes on from NZ_JBXEJE010000044.1 coordinate 76,223, forward strand.
GGTCCGGCAGGGTCGGTGAATGGGCCTTCTGCGTCGAGGAGGAAGGTGGCATCGGCTTTGAGGAAGAATCCCTCGCTGCGTTGTCTCGGGGAACTGAGACGTACAGCGTGGCGACTACCGAGGGAATCGACGTCTTTCAGTACTGGCATGACGGCGAGTGCGTCGAGTACTTCGAGCCCGGCATGGAGCACAGTCGGTCCGAGCCGCTCGGCCCCTGGTGGGATCGGGTGGAAGAGGCGCTCGCCGCACACGAGGGTGAGGGTGCCGGGATGGCGCCAGTGGTGGCTCTCGTACTCGACCACCTCGGCATCACCCTGGACGACGCGGCCCTCAACGGGCTTTGGCCCAGCCTGACGCTCGCCGGGGACGATGCACCAGCGGCACCGTTGAGCAATACCTATGCGGGTGAGGGACCGGTTTCGCCCGGGACTGTCCTGGATTTCGGGCCTTCAAGTGGACTGTCCTGATGTCCTAAATGACAGGATCACCTTCGCCGCCCTGGGCCACGACCAACGCCTGGCCAACGTGACGGGCGACGGTCGGAGAAGGGCAGTGACACGATGACCGATCTGAGGGCAAGGCCAACGCGGATCAGCCCAAAGAGCTCGTGCCGCGATCATGATCTGGCCTTCTTGAGCCGCCTCCAACAGATAATGCGGCAAGCCAACGCGAGGAAGTGTCGAGTCTCAGTTGATGGTTGACGGGTTGGCGTCAGGTGATGCCGTTCTCCCGGCAGATCCGGTCGAACATCGTCTCTCCCGGCTTGCCGGGACTGAAGCGGGCGGTGAACTGCTTCCCGTTGTCGGTCAGCACTTCCTCGGGCACTCCGAACCGCACCAGCGCTTCCCCGAAGGCCGAGCAGACCGCCCGGGCCGTGGCCCGCTGCACCACTTTCGCGATCACCATGAAGCGAGAGTGGTCATCGATCCCAGTGACCATCTTGCACTCACTGCCACGCTGGCGGCCACGGGCCGCCGCCTCTGGCTGGTCCCGAGGGCCATGCCGATCACCAGACCGCACGAACCGCTGATGCAGATGATGAACAGGACCCCGGCATACCGGCCGATGGCGCGGATCACAGCGGGACCTGACTTTTGCCGTTCCGCACGGCCAGGCGTGCGCTCAGTTCCTCCCGCGCGCTGGGTGCCACCACGTTGCCCGGCATGGCATCCCACTCCCTGCCGCCACGGACCGGCCGCATCTGCACGCGGCCACCGATCTCACCCATGACGACGCCGATACGTCCGGTGGCACTGTCTTTCGCCAGTTCGCCGATGGCTGGTCTGGTCTGCTGATTGCTCGCCATGTACACGAGCATCGCGATTCGGGTACCCCCGCCAAAAGGTCAGGCTGATTACCCAACTTGGGTAACATCGCGGCAAGTAGAGAATCCGTGACGTTGCGTAGCCCTCGCAGTTTGGGAGCTTGCCCAATGCCCGACCCCGACCGGCCGCAGGAGCTGCCTGCCCGGCTGCTCACCGATCCCGAGATGATCAATGCGTGCCGGGTACGGGACTTCGGCAGAGTCTTCCGGCTGGTGAAGACCAGAGCGGGCATCTACCCGTCGATGATCGCAAGGCGATGCGAGCTGACGCCGAGCCGCGTCGGCGAAGTGATCGCGGGCCGCCGCCAGTTGCTGCACATGGACGTCGTCGAGCGCATCGCCGACGGCTTGCGCATTCCAGGGCACATGCTCGGGCTTGCCCGGCGCCCATGGGAGACACCCCAGGCTCTCGTCGTCACCGAGCGCGAGGCTCCCCAAGTGGCGGAGCCGGAACAGCTCGCCCCTGCGTCCCTACCGGGGCCCGACGTGGACAGCATCCTTGCGCTGACCACGCGGACCAACCTCAGCGCAGCAACACTTGAGGCATTCCGGTCCTCCATCGAGGACTACTGGCGACGAGACGACCAGCACGGCGGCGAGGCACTCAGACCTGCCGTCGTCGGTCAGCTTCGGTATGTGGTCGGACTCCTGAAGGAAAGTCGACCCCCAGCCATCCAGAACGGCCTGTACGGGATCGCGGCCGAGCTCGCTCGCCTCACTGGCTGGACGTACTTCGACGCCCGCCAGTACAACCAGGCCCGTGCCTACTTCACCGAGGCCCTGCAACTCGCCAAGACCATCGACGACCGCCAGTTCATGGCCAACGTCCTCGCGTGCATGAGCTTGCAGGCCACCTACCAGGACAAGCCCGCGGACTCCCTGGCACTCGTGACCGCCGCCCAGGACCAGGCCCGCTCGGCCGCCGACACCACCCCACGGGTCCTGTCGATGTTGTCCATGCGGGAAGCCTTCGCCCATGCCACGCTCGGCAGCCAGACGTCCACGCACCGGGCGATCACGGAAGCGCACAGCCAGTTCGAGCAGATCCAGGCGAGCGACCCGGATCCGTCGTGGGTGGCCTACTTCGACGAGCCGAAGCTCATCGTCGATACCGGCATTGCTCATGGCCGACTGGGCGAGGCAGCGACCGCTGAACCGTTGATCGCGGATGCCTTGCGCCGGGAAGCCCGCAACAATCAGCGAGGCCGCGCGTTTCACGCCTTCTGGCTGGCTCGTACGCAGCTGGACCAAGGCAAGCTTGACCAGGCGTGCCACACCGCCACGCAAGCTCTGGAGCCCGCGTCGGCGGTGGCTTCGGAGCGAGTGTCAGGCCACCTCAGGGAGTTCTACGACCAGTTGGCCCCACACAGGCAGGAGCCCGTAGCCCTGGCCTTCGAGTCGCGGCTACGGGAACTCCTCCCACCGGTCAGCGGATCGCTTCATCCATGAGCAGGTACAGGAGGCCGACGAGGGATCCGCTGCTCACGATCTCGCGGCGGTCGATCATCCCTCGCACCTCGCTGAGGGATATCCACTCGATGCGGTCGGACTCGTTCTTCTCCGTGGGCGGACCGTCGTAAGTCGCGCCGTCCGCACGGAAGACGTGGTGCTGCGAGTCCGTGATCCCGTTGGCCGGCTCGGCGTAGATCAAGGGCTTGATGGGACCAGGCCGCCAGCCCGTCTCTTCCAGGACTTCGCGGGCCGCCGCCTCCTCAGGAGTCTCGCCCTCCTCGACCAGGCCCATGGGCAACTCCCAGGCCCAGGAGTCCGTGATGAAGCGGTGCCGCCACATCATCAGCACCTCCTGGCGGTCGTTGACCACGGCGGCCACGGCCAAGTGCCGGAGGCGAACGACGTGGTACTCCCACCTGCGCCCGTCAGGCTGCTGGACGTCGACCAGACACAGATTCACCCAAGGGTTCGTGTAGATCTGTCGCTCACCGTGGGTCTTCCACTCCATACCTGCGGCCCCTCTCGATCGGTCTCTAGGATCTCAGACCGCTCCGGAGGAGGGCGCAAGTTCGACTCTTTTCGCGTCATCCTGACGAGATGGCCTGAGTGGTCCGCGTCATTCCGGCTGGAGTGGCCAAGCATCAGGAGGGGACAAGTGGCATAGGAGGTTCGTCGAGCCTCAGCTTGGGAAGCTGCGACGCCTGCGATTTGGGCCCTGACCTGGGCGAACGGTCAGGTCAGCTGTCGTGTCTGGGAGCACCGGGGTGAAACATTGTTTCCTAATGCTGTCTGTCAAGCCGCGGGAGCGGTGGGAGGCACGGCCTCGTAGGTCCGTCCGTCACGTAGGAGTGCCCAGAGGACGTCGACGCGGCGGCGGGCCAGGGCCAGGACGGCCTGGATGTGACGCTTGCCCTCGGAGCGTTTGCGATCGTAGAACCGGCGGGAGTCCTCGCAACTTCGGATGCTGAACAGTGCGGAGATGTAGAAGACTCGTTGGAGTCGGCGGTTGTAGCGTCGTGGACGGCGGAGATTGCCGCTGATCTTCCCGGAGTCGCGGGGGACAGGAGCAACGCCGCCGAAGCCGGCGAGGCGGTCAGGAGTGCCGAAGAGACTCATGTCACCGCCGGTCGCGGCCAGGAACTCGGCACCGAGGATCACGCCCAGGCCGGGCATGCTGGTGATCACTTCGAAGTCCCGATGCTCGCGAACCGGGCCTCGATCGCCTTGTCGAGCTCGGCGACCTGGTGGTTGAGGGCCACCACCTCCGCCGCCAGGGTGTGCACGAGCCGGGCGGTCAGTTTCTCCCCTGGCAGGCTGGTGTGCTGGCGCACGGCGGCTCCCCAAGCGGTCTCGGCGAGCCGGTCAGGGCGCAGGACCTTGCGGTTGCGCAGCCAGGTCTCGAGCCTCTTCTTGCCTGTCCGGCGCAGGGAGGCCGGGGTCTGGTAACCGGTGAGCAGCGTGAGCGGGCCGGTGTTGGTCAAGTCCAGAACCCGCTCCAGGCCAGGGAAGATGTCGGTGAGTTGGGCGCGGAGCCGGTTGACGGTGCGGGTGCGGTCGGCGACCAGGCCCATGCGTCGGCCGGTGAGGATCTTGAGGTCGGTGACCGTCTCGTCGCCGGCGCGTAAGCGTTGCAGGTCGCGGCGGATGCGGACCTGGTCGGCGATGACTGCGGCATCCTTGGCGTCGGTCTTGCCTTCGCCGCGGTAGCTCTCGCAGGCGCGGTGGATGGCCCGGCCGGAGATGTAGTGCAGCGGCTGGTCGCGGTTGAGGAGGATCGTGATGGCCAGGGCGGCGCCGCCATCGGCCAGGTCGATGCCCCAGGTCACCTCGTCGCCCAGGGCCAGGACATCGGTGAGGAGTTCGAGGAGTTCGGGTCCGTCGTGGGCGACGCGTCGGGACAGCAGCCGGTGGCCGCTCTCGTCGATCGCGACGCAGCGGTGGTGGGTCTTGCCTGCGTCGATGCCGGCCCAGATCGCGGCCATGTGCTGCCTCCGTGCGGTGTGGTGCTGGTGCCTCCCGACGGACGACCTCGCTGTCGATTCCCTACTCAGCGATCATTCGCAATTCCTCATTGGCAGCCGGGTCGTCGTGGGGCGCCGGGCGGCCAATCACTGAAAGCCACAAGCGGCAGAGCCTTTTGAACCACACCCGGCACCCCTGGGTGGGTGAACCATACGAGGGCTCACCGCGTCCCGCAGAACAACGTAGGGAGCCTTTTTCAACTTCAAGGCCGGGTTGGAGATCGGCTCGTGTAGCCTCCGGCGCATGTCTTCCGCGCTGGACCACGCGATGATCGACAAGATTGTGGCCGAGATCGACGATGAGCTGATCGGGATGCGCCGCGACATCCACCGGCATCCCGATCTTGCCGGTGAGGAGCGGCGCACATCAGCATTGGTCACCGAGCGGCTTCGCGCCGCGGGTCTGGCCGTCGTAACCGGCGTGGGCGGCCATGGTGTGGTGGCGGTGCTCGACGGTGCGGGTGAGGGCCCGACCGTCGCCTACCGGGCCGACATGGACGCGGTCGACGACGACGAACTGTTCGACTGTGCCTTCGCCTCGCAGGTCCCGGGGGCGGCCCACCTGTGCGGCCACGACCTGCACACGGCGATCGGGGTGGGTATCGCCTTGGTCCTCGCACGGCTGTGGAAGCAGCTGAACGGCCGGGTCGTCTTCGTCTTCCAGCCGGCCGAGGAGACGTGCGAGGGCGCCCGGGCGATGATCGAGGACGGGGTCCTGGAGCGGACCGCGCCGCGGGAGATCTACGCGCTGCACTGCGGCTCCAATCCAGTCGGCACGTTCGCGGTCGGGCCGGGTCAGCCGGGGCAAGACCGCTTCCGGATCGAGCTGGCGGGGCCGGGCGCCGCCGACGACGCCAAGCGGCTCGTCGCCATGATCGACGGATTGTCGACTGTCGGGCGCCCGCAGACGCCCGGACAGCTCCAGCAGCTCATGGACGACATGCAGAGCCCGGACGGCCCGCTGGCGCGCTTTGTCTATGCCCTGTCCCATTCGAGCTCGGGCGATGATGGCGCGCGCGTGCACGCCTATCTGCGGGCCTGGCCTGAGAGCCGGTACGCCGAGATCCGTGAGGAGGTGCGGCGCTGGGTGGATGCGCTGCCCCGTGGGCGGGTGGAGTTCACCGAGCCTCCGTTGCCCGCCATGGTGTGCTCGCCGGAGCTCAACGCGGCGGCAGCCTCGTACCTGCGAGGCGCCCTGGGTGCGGACGCGGTCATGGTGTTGCACGCGGCGTATCCGTTCAACGGCGAGGACTTCGCGTACTTCCTGCACCAGGTGTCCGGAGCGATGTTCTACCTCGGCGTCGCCAACCCGGAAGCGGGCATCAACGGGGTCCCCCACTCCCCGGACTTCGCTGCCGACGAGCACGCGATCGGTATCGGGGTCCGCGCGATGGCGGCGTTCCTGTCACACCGTCTCGATGCCCTCGCCTGAGCTGCATCCCGGTCGGCCAGGCAGCGCACCTCGCCAACGTGAGATGCAAGAATGCTCACTGAGCCCTTTCCAACCTGGTACCTCAGTCGGGGAGTTGGGCTGACAGCGTGGTGAAGCCCCTGGTAGATGGCGACCTAGAGAACCGTCTCCACCAGAGGCTTCCCGTGCTTGTCTACCCGTCGGGCGTCGACGTGTCCAGCTCTGCCCTTCGCTTCCTCACGCAGCAGTTGCGGCGGCACCGCCGTGCGATCGGCTCCCGTTGGCGGCGCCTGAGTGCGGGCCGTCCCCGTTTGCCGCCGGAGATGGGCGCCGCGAAATGCGCGGCGTGCAGGGTGTCCAGACTCAGGAACTGGGTCTTACCTGCGCCGGCACCCGCGGGCTGCGGGGGCGCACCGAGGCGGCCCCGCAGCCCGGCAGCGGCTCGCGGTCGTACATCGCGGGAACATGGAGTCCGGGGATCCCGCGGCACCG